>NZ_JBQJIK010000054.1:0-58732 GCF_052078665.1 Inquilinus sp. CA228
CCCGGAGCCGCTGGCGCGGCTCCGACCTCTCCCGCAAGCGGGAGAGGCAACGCCTCATTCTCGTGCGGAGATGGTGCCGGCCCCCGCAGGATCAACTCGACCCGGTCGAAGGACAGCGGCCCGCCGGCCAGGGGCAGCGCGCCGGGCGCGGCGTCGGCCAGGCCGAGCGGGCGCAGATACAGCCGCACCCCGGGCCGGGCGGCCCAGGGCGCGAAGTCGTCGGAGAGGGAAACGGCACGGGCCGCGTCGAAACGCGGCCCGTGGGTCTTGTCAGTCGCCATCCGGTCAGGTGCCCGCCCGATTACGTACCAGGTTGGGGCTCCGGGTCGATGCCCTTGGCGCCGCCCGAGGGCACCGAGGTGCGCTTGCCGCTGGTCGGGCGCTTCGGCGGCGGCGGCTCGTCGGTCGGCTCCGGCCGCACGATCGGCTCGCCGCGCAGGATCAGGCCCCGCACCTCGTCGCCGGTCAGCGTCTCGAACTCGAGCAGCGCGTTGGCCAGCAGATGCAGCTGGTCGATGTGCTCGGTCAGGATGTTGCGGGCCGTGCTCTCGGCCTCCTCGATCAGGCGACGCATCTCCTCGTCGATGATCTTGGCGGTCTCTTCCGAGATGTTCTGCGTCTGCGTCACCGAATGGCCCAGGAACACTTCCTGGCCGTTCGAGCTGTAGCGCAGCCGGCCCAGCTTCGGCGACATGCCCCACTCGGTCACCATGGCACGGGCCAGGTTGGTCGCCGCCTGGATGTCGCTCGAGGCGCCGCTGGTCACCCGCTCCGGCCCGAAGATCAGCTCTTCCGCCAGGCGGCCACCGAAGGTCATGGCCAGCCGCGATTCCATCTGGATCTTGGCCCAGCTGATGCGGTCGTTCTCCGGCAGGCTGACCACCATGCCGAGCGAGCGGCCGCGCGGGATGATCGTCGCCTTGTGGATCGGATCATGCTCCGGCACGTACAGCCCGACGATGGCATGGCCGGCCTCGTGATAGGCGGTGGTCTTCTTCTCGGCATCGGTCATGACCATGGAGCGGCGCTCGGCGCCCATCATGACCTTGTCCTTGGCCTCCTCGAACTCGGCATGGGCGACCACGCGCTTGCCGCGCCGGGCGGCCAGCAGCGCCGCCTCGTTGACCAGGTTGGCCAGGTCGGCGCCCGAGAAGCCGGGGGTGCCGCGGGCGATCACCCGCGGGTCGACATCCGGCGCCAGCGGCACCTTGCGCATATGGACCTTGAGGATCTTCTCGCGGCCCATGATGTCCGGGTTCGGCACCACCACCTGGCGGTCGAAGCGGCCGGGACGCAGCAGCGCCGGGTCCAGCACGTCCGGACGGTTGGTCGCGGCGATCAGGATCACGCCCTCATTCGCCTCGAAGCCGTCCATCTCGACCAGCAGCTGGTTCAGCGTCTGCTCGCGCTCGTCGTTGCCGCCGCCCAGGCCGGCGCCGCGATGGCGGCCGACCGCGTCGATCTCGTCGATGAAGATGATGCAGGGGGCGTTCTTCTTGCCCTGCTCGAACATGTCGCGGACGCGCGAGGCGCCGACGCCGACGAACATCTCGACGAAGTCCGAGCCGGAGATGGTGAAGAACGGCACGTTGGCCTCGCCCGCGACCGCGCGGGCGGTCAGGGTCTTGCCGGTGCCGGGCGGGCCGACCAGCAGCACGCCCTTCGGGATCTTGCCGCCCAGGCGCTGGAACTTCTGCGGGTCCTTCAGAAACTCGACGATCTCTTCGAGCTCCTGCTTGGCCTCGTCGATGCCGGCGACGTCGTCGAAGGTGACGCGGCCGGTGCGCTCGGTCAGCAGCCGGGCGCGGCTCTTGCCGAAGCCCATGGCCTTGCCGCCGCCGGACTGCATCTGGCGCATGAAGAAGATCCAGACGCCGATCAGCAGCAGCATCGGCAGCCACGACATCAGCGTCGTCAGCAGCAGGTTCGGCCCCTCGGGCGCCGCGGCCTGCACGCGCACGCCGGCCTGCGTCATCTTGTTGACGATGTCGGTGCCGTCCGGGACGTAGGTCCGGAACTCCCCGCCGCCGCCAGTCTGATTGTAATGGCCGACGACGGAGTTGCCCTGGACCTTGGCGTCCCCGACCTGGCCCTTCTCGACCGCGGTCACTAGGTCGCTGTAGGCCAGCTCACCCTGCGTGCTGCGGCCGCCGGAGCTCTGAAACAGGTTGAACAGCGCCAGGAGCAGCAGGCCGATGATGATCCAGAGCGCAAAGTTCTTGCCGAAATTGTTCACGGACGGTCGCCTCATGTCCCGCGCATGCCGCTTGCGCGGCGTCACGGCGTCGTGGGTCCCCGGAATGCCTCCGGAGGCTCGTTAGTAGATAATATAGCGCCGCGTCTAAACAACCGGGAATCCATTCGGCAGCAGCGGCGAAAGCGGCTCGAACCGCAGAATCAGGCCGTTTCCGGTTGTGCCGGCCAGGTTCGGGCGCCGCAGCACGTGGCCATTCCGCCACAGCGCCGGCAGCACCGCGGCCCGCGCGGATCCATCGACCAGGCGGTGTTGAAGGCGTTGGCCGCCTCGCCCGGGCGGCCTTGGGCCAGCAGGGACTCGCCGAGGCTGTAGGCGGCGGTCGCATCGCCGCCCGGCGCCGCGGCGAGGCCGTAGGATTGCGGCTCGGTCGAGGCAAAGCCCGGGACCGAGGTCCCGGGATCGGCCGCGCCCATGTCCTGAATCATGCCGCCCAGGCTGTCGCCCTGGCCGTCATAGGCCGGGGCCAGCGGGGCGGCGTCGGACCGCTTCGGCGGCATCAGCGGCGTCGGGGTGAAGGGCTGCGGCGTCCGCGGCGCGGCCGGGGCGCTCTGGGTCGGCGCCCGCTTGGCCGGGGCCGGGGCCGGCGCGGCCTTGGTGCTGCCACCACCGCCGCCCTCGAGCTCGTTCAGCCGGAACTCGATGTCGGCCTGGGCCCGCTTCAGCTGATCGGCGAGCTGCTGGTTCTGGTACTGCAGCTGCTCGATCTGGCCGGTCAGCTGCGAGATCTGCTGCTCCAGCGTGCTGACCCGGACCTCGAGCTGGGCCTCGTAGCTCTGCGCCCGGCCGGGCCCGGACGGGGCCAGGACCGCGACGGCAAACGCCGCGACCGCAAGAATACTCCATCGCCTGTGCGAAGCCGGCATGTCGCCTCCACCTCCATGGTTCGGGGCACGGGACCAATCCTGAGCTGATCCCAGCGGCGAAAATAAGACGCGCCGGGCACGGCGGCAACGGCGATGCCGTTGCCGCCGTCCGGCGCGCAAGTCGTCCGACCAGCGGCAGGCGGCCCCGCGAAGGCGCCGCCTGCCGTCCTGGCGGGGATCAGTTGACGATGGTGACCGCCCGGCGGTTCTGCGCCCAGGCCGACTCGTCGTGGCCCGGCACCGCCGGACGCTCCTTGCCGTAGCTGATGGTGGTGACCCGCGACGGGGCCACGCCATTGGCGATCAGGTAGTTGCGCACCGAGTTGGAGCGGCGGTCGCCGAGCGCGAGGTTGTACTCGCGGGTGCCACGCTCGTCGGCGTGGCCTTCGACGGTCACGGCGACGCTCTGGTACTGCTGCAGCCAGCCGCCCTGCTTGTTCAGCGTGGCCTGGGCCTCGGGGCTCAGGTCGAAGCCGTTGAACGAGAAGAACACCCGGTCGCCGATGTTCTGCGCCAGATCCTGCTGCGAGCCGGGAACGGCGGTGCCGGAGCCGAGGCCGCCGGCGCCTGCGCCGGTGCCGGCGTTCTGGGTGGAGCTGCAGGCCGTGGCCAGCAGCAGAGCCCCCATGAGGGACACAATCTTGAGACGCATGGTTCTTTGCCCCTGAGGTGGATCCGACTTTACGATTCGGAAAGCGGTTGAGGGAAAAGCAGGTTACTGCCCGCTCCGCAAGGTATTTCTTGCGTTATTTCTAGCATTTCTGCGGCTTGCCGTCACGGCAACAGTGGCGACCAGGCGGCATCGGACGCGTCGAAGGGCGTCGGCACCGCGGCGCTGACCCGGCCGGTGATGTCGACCGTGACCAGCTTGCTGCCGCCGCCGCCGCTCGCCGTGTACATCAGCACGCGGCCGTTCGGCGCCCAGGTCGGGCCTTCGGCCAGGAATCCCGAGGCCAGGTCGCGCTCGCCGGTGCCGTCCGGCCGCATCACGCCGATCGAGAATCCGGCGCCGCCCAGCTTGGTGAAGGCGATCAGGTCGCCGCGCGGCGACCACACCGGCGTGGCGTAGCGGCCCTGGCCGAAGCTGAGCCGCCGCACGCCCGAGCCGTCGGAGTTCATGATGTAGATCTGCTGGCTGCCGCCGCGGTCGCTCTCGAACACGATCTGCGTCCCGTCCTTGGAATAGGAGGGCGAGGTCTCGATCGAGGGGTCCGAGGTCAGGCGCTGCGCCGAGCGGGTGCGCAGGTCCATGACGTAGATGTCGGTGTTGCCGGCCGACGCCATGCTGAAGATCACCCGGTTGCCGTCCGGGCTGAAGCGCGGCGAGAAGGTCATGTTCGGGAAGTCGCCGAGCGATTCCTGCCGGCCGCTGCCGAGGTCGAGCAGATAGACCCGCGGCTTGTTGTTCACATAGGCCATGTAGGTGATCTGCTGCGTGTTCGGCGAGAAACGCGGCGTCAGCACCAGCTGGGAGCCGTCGGTCAGGAACTGATGGTTGGCCCCGTCCTGGTCCATGATCGCCAGGCGCTTGACCCGGTTGATCTCGGGCCCGGTCTCCGAGACGTAGACGATGCGGGTGTCGAAATAGCCGTCCTCGCCGGTGATGGCGCGGTAGATTTCGTCCGCGATCTTGTGGGCGACGCGGCGCATCAGGCTGCTGTCGCCGGTCAGGGTCAGGCCGGTCAGCTGCTGCTCGGCGCTGACGTCCCACAGCCGGAAGTCGACGTCGAAGCGGCCGTCGCCGCGCGGCCGGACCTGGCCGGTGACCAGGGCCTGGGCCGCCAGCACCTTCCAGTCGGCGAAGCGCGGGCCCTGCTGCAGCGAGGCCGCGTCCTGGGTGAAGGCACGCGGGTCGATCGGCGCGAACAGGCCGGAGCGCTGCAGATCCGCCGAGATGATCTGGCTGATCTGGCTGCCGACCGAGTCACCGGGGAAGTCGGTGATCGCGATCGGCATCGGCTGGGTCACGCCCTGGTTGATGTCGATCCGGATCTCGGCCTGCGACGGTGTCGCCGCCAGCGAGAGGGATACGACCGCAGCCAGGGCGGCCAGCGTGGTGTGGAGGAAGCCTCGTTTCATAGTCTGCACCTCGGTTCCTGGCTGGTCAGAACATTTGCGACGGATCGAACACTAGGCGGAAGGTGTCATCCGGCCATCCCCCCTGCGGGACGGGCCATTGATCGAACGTGACATAGACAGCGCGCACTGCCGCACGGGCCGCCGCGTTGCTGCGCATCGACGGATCGGCGATCTCCACGGAAGTCAGTTTGCCGCTGCTGTCGATCCGGACGAGAACCTCGACGACGGGAACGTCCTGCGCTTGGCGATCCACGTTCCACTGGTTTCCGACCACTCGGGCGATGGCATCCTTATCGCCTTTGCTGATGTCGCGCGACCGGGAGTTCTGGCCGGACGCTGCGGCGGGACGAGTCGAGCGGCTGGTGCTCGGCCGGGTCGACGTGGACTCACTGGCCAAGGCATCAAGTGCGTCGCTGTCGACCGACTGGGATTGGCCCTGCGACGACCGTGTCGGCGTGGCCGCCTGCTGCGCCGCCGGCGGGGGCGGCGACGGCCGTTTGCCGGGGCGCGGCGCCTCGGTCGGCGAGATCGCCATCGGGTCGGCCTGCGCCGTCTCGGCCGGCGGTGCCGGCGGGGAGGCGGTCGGGGTCGGCTCCGCCTGCGGCTTGCCCGAGGGCGGGTTCGGCCGCTGCGGCGGCGGGGGCGGCGGCGGTTGCGGCGTGGGCGGGGGTGGCGGCGAGCGTGTGGCCTCGGGCGACGGCGCCTGCACCGGCGGTGGCGGCGGCGTGGGCGGCGGCGGCGTCGGAGTCGGCGGCGTCGGCAGCTCCGGCGCCTGCGGCGGCGTCTTCGGCGCCGGCGGGGTCGGCGGCGGAGGCGGCGGCGAGGCCGGCTCGGGCTCCGGCGCCGGGCGTGCCTGCGGCGTCGGCTCGGACTGGCGCGGCTGCGGCAGCTGCGCCACCTTCGGCGGCTCCGGCCGCTGCGTCGGCGGCTTCGGCGACGGCGGCGACTTCGCCGCGGCGGGCGGTGGCGGCGCTTCGGCGTCGCCGGTGGCGTCCGGCGCCGGCGGGCGGTCCGGCGCGATCTCGCCGGTCGCACCCTGGTTCACCTCGTCGGCGCTGACGATCTCCACCGGCACGACCGCGATCGCCGGCGCGTCGCGCCGGAACAGCGGCAGCCCGAGCATCAGCACGACCAGCAGGACGCCGTGCAGGGCCAGGGAGATGATGAGACTGGGACGCATGGGGCTGGGTCAGCGCCTCGGTGCCGGTGCGGTGGGCGCGGCGGCCGGCACGGTGGTCACAGCGGCCTGGCCCTTCGGCGTCTCGGAGATCAGCGCCACCCGGGTGAATCCGGCCGCGGTGATGGCGCCCATCACCTGCATGATCCGGCCATAGGCCAGCGCCTGGTCGCCGAACACGAAGATCCGGGTCTCGTTCGGGCCGCCGCCCGCCGCCGAGGCCTGGGCCTTGGCGATCGCGGTCAGCATCGGCACCAGGTCCTCCGTCGCCACCTGTCTCTTCTGCACATAGATCTGGCCGGAGGCGTCGATGGTGACCTGGAGCGGATCCTCCTTGGTCGGGATGTTCTGGGCCCGGGTCTGCGGCAGGTCGACCGGCACGCCGACGGTCAGCAGCGGCGCCGTGACCATGAACACGATCAGCAGCACCAGCATGACGTCGACGAAGGGCGTGACGTTGATCTCGGCGTTGGGGCGGAAGGTGCGGCGGCCGCCGCGCGTCCGGCCGGTGGCGTGGGAGAGCGAGACACCCATCAGCTGCGGTCCTCGAGATAGCGCGACAGGATGGCGCCGAATTCGCCGGCGAAGTTCTCCAGCCGCTCGGCGTATTTGTTCAGGTCGTTCGAGAACTTGTTGTAGGCGGTGGTGGCGGGAATGGCGGCGAACAGGCCGATGGCGGTGGCGAACAGCGCCTCGGCGATGCCCGGCGCCACCACGGCGAGGCTGGTGTCGGCCTGTGCCGCGATCGACTGGAACGAGTTCATGATGCCCCAGACCGTGCCGAACAGGCCGATGAAGGGCGCGGTCGAGCCGACCGAGGCCAGCACGGTCATGCCGCGCTCGACCCGCCCGAGCTCACGGGTCATGGTCACCTGCATCACCCGGTCGATGCGCTGCTGCAGCCCGGCCCGCATGCTGCCGGAGGCGCCGATGCCGCGGTCGGCGGCGATGCGCCATTCCTTCATGCCGGCGGCGAAGGTGGCGGCCATCGGGTCGGGCGGGTTGGCGCCGACCTGGTCGTACAGGTCGTCGAGCGAGCCGCCGGACCAGAACGCGTCCTCGAAGGCATCGGCCTGGCGGTTCAGCCGGCGCACGCGGATCCACTTCTCGAAGATGATCGCCCAGCACCAGACCGATGCCGCCAGCAGCAGCAGCATCACGAATTTGACGACCACATCGGCCTGCAGGAACAGGCCCCACATGCTCATGTTGTGCACGCCACCCTGCCCGACCGCCTGAGCGGTTTCGATCACCGACTGCTCCATACCTTCGCCCTTCACTCCGCCGCGTGTGACGCGGTCTGACCCTTGATCGCGTTGAAGACCTCGCGGAGCCGGGGCGGCATCCGCGCCGCCCGGCCGTCACGAGTGATGCAGGCCAATTTCAGCAGCAATGTGACGATGTCATCCCCGCCGCGCCGGATCGCCTGCGACATTTCGAGACTGGCGCCGCCGATCGCCGTCACCCGGGTCTCGACCACCAGCTGGTCGTCGAGCCGGGCGGAACGGCGGAAATCGATGGCGCAGTGGCGCACGGCGAAGGCGATGCCGGTCTCCGCCAGCATCGTCCACTGCTCGAATCCCGCCACGCGCAACAGCTCGGTCCGCGCCCGCTCGGCGAAGCGCAGATAGGAAGCGTGATAGACGATGCCCGAGCCGTCCGTGTCCTCCCAATAGATCCGGACGGGGAAGCTGTGGGGCGCGCTCACGGCTCGTCTTCCGCCAACAGGTCGAGCTGGGAGGCGGCGCGCTTCGGCTCGGCCAGGCCGAGGGCGCGGTAGCCGCGGTCGCCCAGCACGCGGCCGCGCTGCGTGCGCTGCACCAGGCCCTGCTGCAGCAGGTACGGCTCGATCACGTCCTCGATCATGTCGCGCTGCTCGCTCAGCGCCGCCGCCAGCGTCTCGACCCCGACCGGGCCGCCGCCGTAATGCTCCGCGATCAGGCGCAGGTAGCGCCGGTCCATGGCGTCCAGCCCGGCCTCGTCGACATCGAGGCGCTTCAGCGCCTGGTCGGCGGCGTGGGCGTCGATCTGGGCCAGCCCGGCCACCGCGCCGAAATCGCGCACCCGGCGCAGCAGCCTTCCGGCGATGCGCGGCGTGCCGCGCGAGCGCTTGGCGATCTCGTGCGCGCCCTCCTCCGACAGCGGGCAGCCCAGCAGCCGGGCGCCGCGGGCGACGATCGATTCCAGCTCCGGCGTGCCGTAGAAGTTCAGGCGCAGCGGGATGCCGAAGCGGTCGCGCAGCGGCGTGGTGATCAGGCCCGACCGGGTGGTGGCGCCGACCAGGGTGAAGGGCGGCAGGTCGATCCGCACCGACCGCGCCGCCGGCCCCTCGCCGATGATCAGGTCGAGCTGGAAGTCCTCCATCGCCGGGTACAGGATCTCCTCCACCGCCGGGTTCAGGCGGTGGATCTCGTCGATGAACAGCACGTCGCGCGGCTGCAGGTTGGTCAGGATCGCCGCCAGGTCGCCGGCGCGGGCGATCACCGGGCCGGAGGTGGCGCGGAAGCCGACGCCGAGCTCGCGCGACACGATCTGGGCCAGCGTGGTCTTGCCCAGGCCCGGCGGGCCGAACAGCAGGACATGGTCCAGCGCCTCGGCCCGGCCGCGGGCGGCGGTGACGAAGACGCGGAGATTGTCGCAGACCTCGCGCTGGCCGACGAAATCCTCCAGCGTCTGCGGCCGCAGCGAGGCCTCATCGTCGCCCTGGCGCTCGCCGGTGACGATGCGGTCGGGCCCATCATCGTTTGGGGGGCCGCTCATGACGCCAGCTCACGCAGGGCCGCGGGGATGATCGCCGACACGGTCGCCTCGGGGCCGAGCTTGCCGCCGGCCCTGGCCACCGCGGCGAAGGCCTCGGCCCGGCCATAGCCGAGATTGACCAGGGCGGAGATCGCGTCGGCCGCGGCTCCCGCCTCCGCCGGCGCGGCCGCGACGCCGCCGCCGGTATGGAACGTGGCGAGGGCTGGCCCGAGGGCGATGCCGCCGACCTTGTCCTTCAGCTCCGACGCGATGCGGCCGGCCAGCTTTGGCCCGACGCCTTCGGCCCGGGCCAGCATCGCCTTGTCGCCGGCGGCGATCGCGGTCGCCACCTGGTCCGGCGACAGCACCGACAGGATGGCGAGGGCGACCTTGGCGCCGACCCCCTGCACCGTGGTCAGAATCCGGAACCAGTCGCGCTCGGCGGTATCGGCGAAGCCGTAGAGATGGATGTGGTCCTCGCGGACATGGGTCTCGACATGCAGCGCCACCGCCTCGCGCGGGCCGCCGAGCAGGCCGAGGGTGCGGCGCGAACAGAACACCAGGTAGCCAACGCCGTTGCAGTCGACCACCGCGTAATCGGCCCCGGCGCTGTCCAGCAGGCCGCGCAGCCGGGCGATCATCGCGCCACCTGCAGCCGGATGCCGGCGATGCTGGCCTCGGTCTGGCGGTGATGGGCGTGGCAGATCGCCACCGCCAGCGCGTCGGCCGCGTCCGGCGTCTTGAAGGTCGTCCCCGGCAGCAGCATCCGCACCATGTGCTGCACCTGGGTCTTGTCGGCATGGCCGGCGCCGACCACCGACTTCTTGATGTGGTTGGCGCCGTATTCCGCGACCCGGAGGCCGGCCAGCGCCGGCACCAGCAGCACCACGCCGCGGGCGAGGCCGAGCTTCAGGGTCGAGGTCGGGTTCTTGTTGACGAAGGTCTCCTCGACCGCCGCCTCGTCCGGCGTCCAGCTCCGGATCACCTCGACCAGCCCGTCATGCAGCTGCACCAGGCGGGCGGCGAGGTCGGCCTTGTCGTCGGAATCGACGTGGCCGTCGGCGATGTAGCGCAACCGGTTGCCGTCGACATCCAGGATGCCCCAGCCGGTGTGGCGCAGCCCGGGGTCGAGGCCGAGGATCCTCATCGGCGTCCCGCCGCCGCGCAGGCGGGGCTCGACCGGCCGGCTGCGGCGGCCCGGAACGTTCCCCCTGCTCTCCTCACACCGCGCTCCATATCCCCTCCGCCGGCTCAGGCCGTGAGCCGCGCCATGATCTCGTCCGGGATCTCGAAATTGGCCGAGACCCGCTGCACGTCGTCATTGTCGTCGAGCGTGTCCAGCAGCTTCAGCAGCGCCGCGCCCTGCTCCTCGTTCACCGCGATGGTGTTGAGCGGACGCCAGACCAGCCCGGACAAATCCGGCGCGCCGAACGCCTCCTCCAGCGCGTCGCGCACGGCGGCGAAGCCCTCGACCGAGGTGGTCACGGTGTGGGTCTCGTCATCGCTCTGCACGTCGTCGGCGCCGGCCTCCAGCGCCGCCTCGAACACCGCATCGGCGCCGGCGGCCTTGGCCGGGAACACCAGCTCGCCGACCCGGCTGAACATGAAGCTGACCGAGTTGGTCTCGCCCAGCGACCCGCCATGCTTGGTGAAGGTCGAGCGCACTTCCGCCGCGGTGCGGTTGCGGTTGTCGGTCAGCGCCTCGACGATCACGGCGATGCCGGCCGGGCCGTAGCCCTCGTAGCGGATCTCGACATAGTCGTTGTCGTCGCCGTCGCCGGTCGCGCGCTTGATCGCCCGCTCGATGTTGTCCTTCGGCATGTTCTCCTTGCGCGCGGCCTGGATGGCGGCGCGCAGGCGCGGATTCATCGCCGGGTCGGGCAGGCCGAGCTTGGCGGAAATGGTGATCTCGCGCTGGAGCTTGGTGAAGATCTTGCCCCGCTTGGCGTCCTGCGCGCCCTTGCGATGCATGATGTTCTTGAACTGTGAATGACCGGCCATGGGGCAGTGCCTGACTGACTTGGGAAACTCGCGGCGGGAGACATATGCGGCCGGCCCGGCGTCGGCAAGCGCCACCGCACGGTCACCCGCGCCGCGTTAGGCCCAGACTATGGCGGTTTTGTGGTCCGGAGGGAAGAGGCACGAAAGTTTCCAGCCCGGGATATTCCGTTTCACTGCAATCGGATAGGCGAGATTGCGAAGAAGTAAGTTGAATTCGATCAACCTGCTGATTCGGCCGGGGCGAAACCGGTCGGCCAGGCCGGCACCAGCCGGCCGCCGAGGCGCAGCGGCTCGACCCGGCGGGCGAGTCCCGTGGTCTCGTCGGTCTCCAGCACCAGGCCGCAGATCGTCGGCTGGCCCTCGGCCGGGGTCAGCCGCTCGGTCGGCATCTTGCGGATGAAGCGGGCGATCGCCGGCTCCTTCACCATGCCGATGACGCTGTCGTAGTCGCCGCACATGCCGGCATCGGTCTGGTAGGCGGTGCCGCCGCGCAGGATGTGCAGGTCCGCGGTCGGGATGTGGGTGTGAGTGCCGACCACCAGCGTCACCCGGCCGTCGAGATGGTGGCCCATGGCCATCTTCTCGCTCGACGCCTCGCCGTGGAAATCGACGATGATGGCGTCGACCACACCCGGCATGGCCATGTCGGCGAGCAGCTTGTCGACCGCGGCGAAGGGATCGTCCAGCGCGTCCATGAACAGCCGCGCCATGATGTTGACCACCAGCACCTGGCGGCCGCCGCGGGCCTGCAGCAGGGTGGCGCCGCGCCCCGGCGTGCCGGCCGGGAAGTTGGCCGGGCGCACCATCCGCTTGTCGCGGTCGATGCTGCCCAGCAGCTCGCGCTGGTCCCAGACATGGTTGCCGGTGGTCAGGCAATCGACGCCGGACTCGTAGAACTCCTCGGCGATCTTCGGGGTGATGCCGAAGCCGCCGGCCGAGTTCTCGCCGTTGACCACGACGAAATCGAGGTCGAGGCGCTGCCGCAGCCGCGGCACCTGCTCCATCACCGCCACGCGGGCGGCACGGCCGACGACATCACCCAGAAACAGAATGCGCATCCGAAATCCGTCTCACACAGCAATGCGGATCGCCTCGCGATCCGTCACGATCCAGTCCAGGGCCTCGTCGTGCAGGCCGACCGGCACCGCCGCGACCTCCTGCCCGGCATAGCCGACACCGACCGCCACCACCGGCCGCTGGGCACGGAGCCCGGCCAGGGTGCGGTCGTAGAAGCCGGCGCCGTAGCCCATGCGGAAGCCCTTGCGGTCGAAGCCGAGCAGCGGCACGAACAGCAGGTCGGGCACCCGCTCGGGCGCCGAGGGCGCCGGCACCGCCACGCCGAACACGCCATCGACCAGCGGCGCCTCGGGCGTCCAGTCGCGGAACACCAGGGGCTGGCCCCTGCCCTGCACCACCGGCACGCAGGCGGCGTGGCCGCGATCGATCGCGGCGCGCAGCAGCGGCAGCGGGTCGAGCTCATCGTCGATCGGCAGGTAGCCGCTGACCACGGCGCCGGCGGCGAAGGGGATGGCGGCCAGCACAATGTCGCGGAGCCGGTCGCCGGCCCCGGCCCCGTATTGCACGTGGTACGCAGCACGACGCTCGCGCGCCGCGGCCCGGAAGGCCTTCTTGGAGTCGCGGAGGTCCGTGTCGTCAGACGGTGCGGGAAGAGGCTGAGCGGAGCCGCATCGGCCGGTGGTCATTATGTCTCCTCTTGGGCCCTGCATCAGCAGGTGGGCGCCATGTGCCGGGACCACGGTCCCGGCAGGGACAGCTCCCTAAGAGAAGTGCTACGGCCCCAGGGACAATCGACCTGTCGCACCGAGCAGCCCCGCTACGCGATCAGATTTAGGGCGTCTCGACCCGGGCTGCAATGGCCTCGATCCGATCCGCCAGTTTCTGCAGCCGCGACGCCAGCTCCGGATCGTCCAGCGGCGACGCCGCCACGGCCGCGGCGCCCGGGACCTTGCCCTCGCGCAGGTCGAGCAGCTCGTCGCCCAGCATCAGCGCGACCATGACCAGGAGATGCGTGTCGGTCGCGGTCCGCACCGAGCCCTGGATCTCGCGGATCCGCTCCTGCACGAAGGTGGCGACCTCGCGGACGCGCCCCTCCTGCCCGTCCTCGCAGGCGATCGGATAGGGGCGGTTGTTCAGATTGATTTCGACCCGGGCCACGGCACTACTTTTCCAAAAGGGTCTCGATGCGCTGGATCACCTGGGTGACCCGCGCCGCCACCGTCGCCGTGTCCTCGCGCAGCTCGGTCTCGATCTCGGTCACCGCCTGCGTGCGCACGCGGTCCGCGATCTCGTCGATCTGCGTCTGGCTGCGCTCCGCCTGCGCGGCCACAGCAGCATCCAGGCGCTCCAGGGCGCGTTCCAGGCGGTCGAGCTCCGCGGTCAACCCGCTCATCGGCGGGACTCCAGATCCAGCGTCATCCGGGTGAAACTATGCGTCGCTCCCGTCCCCGTCAACGGAAGCCTCCGGTACCGCAACGCCGACGGTGCCGGCGAAGGCCGTCAGCCGCTCCCAGGTGCGGCGGTCCAGCGGCACGCCGAGCCTTGCACGCTCCGCCGCCTCGCGCTTCTCCGGGTCGCCCGGCGCCATCACCTCCTGCCCCGCCTGGGCCGGCTGCGCCCGCAGATCCGCGAGAATCGCCGCGAGCGACGAATCATAGCCGCCGGCGGCGAAGCCCTGCGGCTTCAGCAGCAGGAAGAAGTGGCCGATATGCACCGGCTGGCCCGGGCCGGTGAACTTGGTCATGCGGAAGCCGTGCGGCATGCCGGTCAGGCTGGCGCACAGGATCTCGACCATCATCGCCAGGCCGGCGCCCTTGTAGCCGTAGCCCAGCCCGCCGACCGGGATCAGGCCGGTGGCGACATGCGGGTCGGTGGTGGCGACGCCGTCGTCGCCGACCGCGACCTCGGGCGGCAGCTTCGTGCCGGTGTCGCGGCGCAGATGCACCCGGTTCAGCGGGACGGCGCTGGTCGCCATGTCCAGCAGCACCGGCTCCTCGTCCCGCGCCGGGGCGGCGAAGCTGATCGGGTTGGTGCCGAAGAAGGGCTTCACCCCGCCATGCGGCACCACCAGCGCGTCGGAATGGGTGCAGCCGAAGGCGATGAAGCCGCGGCGCGCCGCCGCCAGGGTATAGACGCCGGTGGCGCCGTGATGGGCCGAGCGGGTGACCACGGCGGCGGCCAGGCCGGTCTCCTCCGCCAGCTTCGCCGCCTCGTCGATGGCGCGGTAGCTGGCGAGGTGGCCGAGGCCGCCATCGGCGTCGACCACGACGCAGGTCGGCGCCGTGCGGGTCGCGGTCACCGCCGGGGCCGGGTTGACCCGACCGTTCTGCAGCTGGTCGAGATAGAACGGCACCAGCCGCACGCCATGGGTGTCGACGCCGCGGGCCGAGGCGTCGGTCATCGCCCGCGATGTCGCCGCAGCGGCCTCGCCCGACATCCCGGCGCCGCGCAGCAGCGCCGCCGCGAAGTCTTCCAGCACCGCCCGCTGCAGGCGCACCCCGTCGAACCGTTCCATCCCGTCTCTCCGAAGCCCTCTCGGCCGGCACCGCCGGCGTTATGTCCGACTTGTGTAGCGCAGCGCTCCCACGACCTCCAGAGGTTCCGGCCGGCATCGCGAACGTCCGACGTTTCCGAGCCGTTTCCGGCCCGAAATGGGCATTTGGTGGCATTGACGCGGGGGCACCGGGGCTGCATGGTGCCGCCGCCCCCGACGAGCGCGCCGCCTTGACGAGAGCCTGGGCGGGCCATCGTCGGATCCCCGTGCCCCCCGCAACGGATCGATGCCATGAGCGACAGCCCCCGGACCGTGACCCACTCAGACATGGCGAACGCCATCCGCTTCCTGTCCCTGGACGCGGTGGAGGCGGCGAAAAGCGGCCATCCCGGCATGCCGATGGGCATGGCCGACGTCGCCACGGTGCTGTTCAGCCGCTACCTGAAGTTCGACGCCGCCGCCCCGACCTGGGCCGATCGCGACCGCTTCATCCTGTCCGGCGGCCACGGCTCGATGCTGCTCTATTCGCTGCTGTACCTGACCGGCAACAGCAAGATCACGCTCGACGAGATCAAGCATTTCCGGCAGCTCGGCTCCCACACCGCGGGCCATCCCGAGGTCGACCACGACGCCGGGATCGAGACCACCACCGGGCCGCTGGGCCAGGGCCTGGGCAACTCCGTCGGCTTCGCGCTGGCCGAGCGCATCCTGAACGCCCGCTTCGGCGACGACCTGGTCAACCACCACACCTGGGTCACCTGCGGCGACGGCGACCTCGAGGAGGGGATCAGCCACGAGGCCTGCTCGCTGGCCGGGCATCTCAAGCTCGGCCGGCTGATCGTGTTCTACGACGACAACCACATCACCATCGACGGCCCGACCTCGCTGTCCTTCAGCGACGACGTGCAGAAGCGCTTCGAGGGCTATCACTGGCACGTCCAGCGCATCGACGGCCACGACACCGACGCGATCGCCGCCGCGATCGACGCGGCCCTGGCCGATGAGCGGCCGAGCCTGATCGCCTGCCGCACCATCATCGGCTGGGGCGCCCCGAACAAGCAGGGCAGCAGCGCCACCCACGGCTCGCCGCTGGGCAAGGACGAGGTCGCCGCCACCCGCGCCAACCTGAACTGGCCCTACCCGCCCTTCGAGGTGCCGGAGGCCACGGTCGCGGCCTGGCGCGAGATCGGCAAGCGCGGCGAGGCCGAGCGCCTGGCCTGGGACGCCCGCCTGCTGAAGACCCCGGCCGAGGCCCGCGCCGCCTTCCGCCATGCCATGGACGGCACCCTGCCCTCCGGCCTCGACGGCATCCTGGCCAAGTTCAAGGCCGAGATCTCGGAGACCAAGCCGAGCCTGGCCACCCGCGTCGCCTCCGGCCAGGTGCTGGAGCTGCTGGTGCCGGCGATCCCGGAGCTGATCGGCGGGTCGGCCGACCTGACGCCGTCGAACAACACCAAGACCAAGGCCTCGACCGACATCGAGCCCGGCAAGTATGGCGGCCGCTATGTCCGCTACGGCGTGCGCGAGCACGGCATGGCGGCGGCGATGAACGGCCTGACGCTGCATGGCGGCATCATCCCCTACGGCGCCACCTTCCTGACCTTCACCGACTATTGCCGCCCGTCGATCCGCCTGGCGTCGCTGATGCGCCAGCGCGTCGTCTTCGTCATGACCCATGACTCGATCGGCCTCGGCGAGGACGGCCCGACCCACCAGCCGGTCGAGCATGTCGCGGCGCTGCGAGCGATCCCGCATCTGATGGTGTTCCGCCCCTGCGACGCGGTCGAGACCGCCGAGGCCTGGCAGATCGCGCTGGAGACCGAGGACGCGCCGTCGGTGCTGGCGCTGACCCGCCAGAACCTGCCGACGCTGCGCCTCAACGCCAATGCCGAGAACCTGTCGGCCAAGGGCGGGTACATCCTGCGGGAGGCGACCGGCACGCCGCGCGTGCTGCTGGTCGCCACCGGGTCGGAGGTGTCGATCGCCAACGAGGCGCGCGACGCGCTGGAGGCCGAGGGCATCGGCACCCGCCTCGTCTCGATGCCCTGCACGGCGCTGTTCGACCGCCAGCCGTCGGATTATCGCCGCCGGGTGCTGGGCCAGGGCGTGGTCCGGATCGCGGTCGAGGCCGGGGTGCGCCAGGGCTGGGACCACTATATCGGCTCGGAGGGCGGCTTCGTCGGCATGACCGGCTTCGGCGCCTCGGGCCCCTACGACCAGCTGTACAAGCATTTCGGGATCACGGCCGAGGCGGTTGTCGCCGCCGCCAAGGCCAAGCTGTAACGCCGATGCCGGGGACCAACCCCTCCCTCAGCTGTCATCGCCGGGCTTGACCCGGCGATCCAGGGGCCACCGAGAGCGGCTCTTGCCGCCCTGGATGCCCGGGTCAGTCCTCGGATCAAGTCCGAGGACGGGCATGACAAGAAGAGGGACGGGTCGGTCCTGATAGGCTATCGGGTACGAGACCATCGGAGCGGAGAAGACGACATGGCCGTGAAGGTTGCCATCAACGGGTTCGGGCGCATCGGGCGCCTGGTGCTGCGGGCGCTGATCGAATCCGGGCGCAAGGACATCGAGGTGGTCGCGATCAACGACCTCGCCGACGTCAAGACCAACGCCCATCTGCTGAAATACGACAGCGTGCACGGCCGGGCGCCGTTCGACATCGCGGTCGAGGGCGACACGCTGATCGTCAACGGCCACGGCATCAAGGCGGTGCAGCAGCGCGACCCGACCCAGTTGCCCTGGGGCGCGCTGGACGTCGAGATCGCGCTGGAATGCTCCGGCATCTTCACCAAGCGCGACGACGCGGCCAAGCAGCTGACGGCCGGCGCCAAGAAGGTGCTGATCTCGGCCCCGGCGACCGACGAGGACCTGACCGTCGTCTACGGCGTCAACCACGACAAGCTGACCGCCGAGCACAAGATCGTCTCGAACGCCTCCTGCACCACCAACTGCCTGGCGCCCGTCGCCTGGGTGCTGCATGAGGCGGTCGGCATCGAGCACGGCTTCATGACCACGATCCACAGCTACACCGGCGACCAGCGCATCGTCGACACGATGCACAAGGACCTGCACCGGGCCCGGGCCGCGGCGCTGAACCTGATCCCGACCTCGACCGGCGCCGCCAAGGCCGTCGGCAAGGTGCTGCCGGAGCTGAAGGGCAAGCTGGACGGCACCTCGATCCGGGTGCCGTCGCCGAACGTCTCGGTCGTCGACTTCAAGTTCGTCGCCAAGCGCCCGACCACGGTCGAGGAGGTCAACGCGGCGATCAAGCAGGCCGCCGATGGCAAGTTGAAGGACATCCTCGGCTTCTACGAGGAGGACCTGGTGTCGACCGACTTCAACCACGACGCCCGCTCCTCGATCTTCGCGATCAACGAGACCAAGGTCATCGACGGCACCTTCGTGCGGGTGATGAGCTGGTACGACAACGAATGGGGCTTCTCGAACCGGATGGGCGACACCGCGATCGCCATGTCCCAGGCCCGCTGACCCGGGATCCCGGTCCAGGAACGCAGGAGGGCGGCTTCGGCCGCCCTATTTTTTTGCCTGAAAATTCGGCAGCCCGGGGACCGCGCAAAAAAGAGGGGCGTCCCGAAGGACGCCCCAAGTCTGGCCGCCAATGGTGCGACGCGCTATTGCACTGCCTCGCCGTGCAGGGCGAGGTCGAGGCCGTCGCGCTCCGCCTCTTCCGAAACCCGCAGGCCCATCACCGCCTTGATCACGAGCAGCAGCACCAGGGTGACAACGCCGCTCCAGACCAGGGTCGCGACCACGCCTTCGAGCTGGATCCAGAGCTGGCCGGGGTTGCCGTAGAGCAGGCCGGCATAGTCGCCGGCCCCGGCGGACACCGCCGGATCGGCGAAGACGCCGGTCAGCAGGGCGCCGACGATGCCGCCGATGCCATGGACGCCGAACACGTCGAGCGAGTCGTCATAGCCGAACGCCTTCTTGATCGAGGTCGAGGCGATGAAGCAGACGATGCCGGCGACGATGCCGATCACCAGCGCCCCGGTCGGGTTGACGAAGCCGCAGGCCGGGGTGATCGCGACCAGGCCGGCCACGGCGCCGGAGATGACGCCGAGCACGCTCGGCTTACCCTTGCTCGCCCATTCCGCGAACATCCAGGCCAGCGCCGCGGCGGCGGTGGCGATGTGGGTCGCCGCGAACGCCATGCCGGAGCGGCCGTCGGCGGCGAGCCAGGAGCCGGCGTTGAAGCCGAACCAGCCGACCCACAGCAGCGAGGCGCCGATCACGCTGTAGACCAGGTTGTGCGGCGCGAAGGCATGCGCCGCACCGGTGCCGTAGCCCTTGCGCTTGCCGATCACGATGCAGGCGACCAGCCCGGCGATGCCGGCATTGATGTGCACCACCGTGCCGCCGGCGAAGTCGAGCACGCCGAGACTGAAGAGCCAGCCGTTCGGCTGCCACACCCAATGGGCCACCGGCGCATAGACGAGCAGCGACCAGAGCAGCATGAAAACCAGCAGCGACGAGAACTTCATCCGGTCGGCGAAGGCCCCGACGATCAGCGCCGGCGTGATCGCGGCGAAGGTCATCTGGAACATCATGTAGACCGATTCCGGGATGACCGTGGCGACCGGGGCCGCCGCCCCGCCCGCGCCGAGCGTGAACACGCCCGAGACCGGCAGGCCATTGAGGAAGAAACGCGAGAGATCCCCGAGATAGGGACCGCCATTGGTGAAGGCGAGGCTGTAGCCGAGCACCATCCAGGCGATGCTGATCAGGCAGGTGGTGGCGAAGCACTGCATCAGCATCGACAGCACGTTCGCCTTCCGCACCATGCCGCCGTAGAACAGCGCCAGACCCGGAATGGCCATCATCAGGACCAGCAGCGTGGAGGTCTGCATCCAGGCCGTCGCCCCCGAATCCGGCACGGCCGGCGCGTCCTGCGCCAATGCCGGCAGGGCGAGCAGCAAGGCCGCCCCTACTAGTCCTGTCCCCCAAAACGTCCGCTTCATTGAGTCGTCTCCAGCCTTCGTCTTCCCGGCTGACGGTCGGCAGCCGCCCTGTCGGCACCGGCTCGAACCGCCCTTCGCCCCGGTCCAAGCAAGTGCCGTGCCGGTTCTGCCGAGGTGGCCGAAGGCGAGGCTCGCCGCCGATCGGCAAATCACCAATGATTAAATTCTAGGCAACCAATGCGGCACTGGCGAAAATTTAGACGGCATTGCCGCTGATGCCTTCCGACGGCCACCGCGCTAGGGTGCCACGCCTTCCGTCAGAGAGCCGCCATGAGCAAGACCGTCAGCCAGATCCCGCTGCCCTCGCCCGCCCTCGGGACCAGCCGCACCGTCACCGTGCACCGCTACGGCCAGCCCGGGGCCTGCCCCAAGGCCTATGTCCAGGCCGGGCTGCACGCCGACGAGCTGCCGGGCATGCTGGCGGCCCACCACCTGCTGCGCCGGCTCGATGCGCTCGACGCCGCCAGGGCGATCAAAGGCGAGATCGTGGTGGTGCCGGTCGCCAACCCGATCGGCCTGTCGCAATCGGTGCTGGAATATCACATCGGTCGCTTCGCCCTGGACGGGCGCGGCAACTTCAACCGCCACTACCCCGACCTGGCCCCGATCGTGGCGCCGCGCATCGCCGGCCAGCTGACCGGCGACACCGAGCGCAATGTCCGGCTGGTGCGCGCGGCCCTGCTGGCGGCGCTGGCGGAGCACCAGCCGGCCGGCGAGACCGGCGCGCTGCGCAAGCTGCTGCTGGGCCTGTCGATCGACGCCGATCTCGTGCTCGACCTGCATTGCGACAACCGGGCGCCGGTGCATGTCTATCTCGGCACGCCGCTGTGGCCGGATGGCGAGGACCTGGCCCGCGAGTTCGGGGCCGAGGCGGTGCTGCTGGCCGAGGAGTCCGGCGACAACCCATTCGACGAGGCCAATTCGTCGCCGTGGTGGGTGCTGCGCCGGCTGCTCGGCGACGAGCATCCGCTGCCGCCGGCCTGCCTGGCGGCGACGATCGAGCTGCGCGGCCAGGCCGATGTCGACGACGACACCGCCGGGGCCGACGCCGACGCGCTGATCCGCTTCCTGCAGCGCCGCGGCGTGGTGGCCGGCGATCCCGGCCCGCTGCCCGAGGCGCGGTGCGAGGCGACGCCGCTGGCCGGCAACGAGATGCTGCGCGCCCCGGTCGCCGGCATCGTCACCTATGCGCAGCCGCTCGGCGCCCGGCTGCGCCGCGGCGAGCACGTGGCCGACATCGTCGATCCCACCGCTTCCCCCGACCAGGCGCGCACGCCGCTCCATGCCGGGGTCGACGGGGTGCTGTGGTCGCAGTGCCTGCACCGGCTGGTGCGGCCCGGCGACGTCATCGCCAAGATCGCCGGCGCCGAGCCGATCGAGGGCCGCGGGGCCATCCTGCTGACGACCTGATCGGGTCCGGATCCGCCTCGCCGAGGTGGCGGGAGCCATGCACGCGGCGCGTGCATTTCCTCTCGCCTTCCCGGGCCGATCGGGGCAGGATGCTCCTCCTCGGGCCATTGCACGGCCAGACTGCCCGTGCCTCGCCATCGGACCCTCGGCCGGCAGAGTCACGGCCCTGAATCCGCCAATCGGATCGCCCCATGAGTGCCCCGAATCGTTCCCCGATCCCGCTCGTCACGCGCGCCGGATCGAAGCCGACATCCTTTCCGGTGGCCGAGACCGCGCGCCCGGCCACCTATCTGATCCGGCTGCGCCATTTCGTCGTGCCGATGTCGATCGGCGTCTATGCCCATGAGGAGCAGCGGCGCCAGCGCGTCCGCATCAGCGTCGAGATGGAGGTCGAGCTGCCGCCGGGTGGCATCGGCGACGACATCGGCCGCGTCCCCTCCTATGAGGGGCTGGTGCAGGGCCTGCAGGCCCTGGCCGAGACCGAGCATGTGCGGCTGATCGAGACCGTCGCCGAGCATGTGCTGGACCTCGCCATGGCCCATCCGATGGTGCTGCGGGCGGTGGCCGAGGTCGAGAAGCTCGACGTCTTCCCCGAAGCCGATTCCATCGGCGTCCGCTTCGAACGCCGCCGCGAGGGCTGACCCCCTCAGTCGTACTTGATGTAGGCGAAGCGCGCGTCGGTCGGCGTGCCGTCCAGCCCGCCCCCCTCGCGGGCCGGCTGCCAGGCCACCACCTCCTCGATCTTGCGGGCCAGGGCGAAGTCGCGGTCGGTGATGCCGCCGCCGGCATCATGCGTGTTCAACCGGACCTCGACCCAGCCCCAGGAGGCGGCGATCTCCGGATGGTGCCAGGCGGCCTCGGCCAGATGGCCGATGGCGCCGATCGCCAGCATCGTGCCCTTCCAGCCATGCGTCTCATAGCGCCGGCTGATACTGCCGTCCTGGTAGCGCCAGCGCGGCAGGTCGCGGGCCAGGCGGGCCTCGACCTCCGCGGGCGGGTAGGCGTGCGGTTTGGCGGCCATGGCGATCCTCCCGGTGGGATCGGCGGCCCCGGCGGGCCGCCTTCACTCCCGAGAGGATAGCGCGTCAGTCGCGGACGGCATCCCCCTGCGCGACAACCACGGCGAAGCGGTCGGCCAGGGCGGTCAGCGCCGCCCGGTGCACCTCCGCCGCCGGCCGCACGCCGCCGAGCGGATCCGGCAGGTCGCGAGTGCCGCAGGCCGCGGCGACGACCGTCGAGAACAGGCCGTGGTCGACCGCCGAGCGGGTGGTGGCGTCGACGCACATATGAGTCATGAAGCCGACCGTCACCAGCTTGGAACGCCCGGTCACGGCGATGCGCCCGGCCAGGTCGGTGCCGGCGAAGGCGTTGGGCAGGCCTTTCTTCACCACCACCTCCCCGGCCGCCGGCGCCACCGCCGCGATCGGGGCGACATAGGGGCCGTCGACGTCGAACAGGCCGCCCTTGCGCTCGTTCAGCACATGGATGATCGGGGTGCCGAGGCGGCGCGCCCGGGCCAGCAGCGCGGCGGCCGCCTCGACCGCAGCGCTCCATCCGGGCAGGGACAGCTGGCCGTCGCTGTATTCGCGCTGCATGTCGATCAGCACCAGCACCGCCTCCGACAGGGCGGCGGGCTGGAGCCGGGCGCCGGCATGGTCGAGCAGGGTCTTGGGAAGCATGGGTCGTCTCCAGGAAAGAAGGGGGGTCAGGCGGCTTCGGCCGGCGCTTCGGCGGCCAGCGCGGCGGTCACCGACGGGGGGGCGCCGATGCGCCGCAGATAGGCCGCGATCGCCGGCCAGCGGCCGAGGTCGATGGCGAAGAACCGGGTCCAGCCCAGCACCGTGAACAGATACGCGTCGGCGACGCTGAAGCCGTCCTCGAGCAGATGGTCCCGCTGCCGCAGCGCGTCCTCGATCACGGCGAAGCGGCGGAACAGCTTCTCGCGGAAGATCGCCTTCGCCTCCTCCGGCAGGGCCGCGTTGAACAGCGGGCTGAGGCCGGCATGGATCTCGCTGGTCATGAAGTTCAGCCATTCCTGCAGCCGAACCCGCTCCCAGGTCCCGTTCGGCGGCGCCAGGCCAGCCTCGGGCTTCAGGTCAGCCAGGTATTGCAGGATCGCCGGCCCCTCGGTCAGCACCCGGCCGTCGTCGAGTTGCAGCGCCGCGACATAGCCCTTGGGGTTGATCGCCAGGAAATCGCCGCCATCGGCGGTTTTCTTGGTCCGGTTGTCGACCCGGACCAGGGTGAAGGGCAGGCCGAGCTCGCGCAGGACGATGTGCGGCGACAGCGAGCAGGTCTCGGGGGCGTAGTACAGCTTCATCCGGCACTCCGGCATCGGGCCGCCGCAGGGATCGCGGCGGATCACGCGATCGAACTTGGCCGCCGCCATGCCTGCAGGAAAGCCGAGATTCTGCCGGGCGCATCTGCAATACTGCAGACATGGATTGGGATCTCGCCCGCTTCGTCCTGGCGATCGCCCGGCACGGCACTGCCTCAGCCGCGGCGCAGGCGCTGGGGGTCGACCAGACCACTGTGTCGCGCCGCCTCGCCGCCGCCGAAGCCGTTCTGGGTGTGCCGCTGTTCGAGCGGGTCGACCGGCGGTTCCGGCCGACCCCGGTCGGGACCGCCGTCGCGGTCCAGGCGGAGGCGATGGAGCGGGCGGCCGCCGCCATCGCCCATGCCGCGCGCGACCGCGAGGCGGCGCTGTCCGGCCCGATCCGGATCGCGGCGCTGCCCAGCTTCGCCTCCTGGCTGATCCCGCGCCTCGGCGCGCTGCACCGGCGCCATGCCGGGCTGCGGCCGCCGATCCTGAGCGCGGAGACGACTGCGGATCTGGAGCGCCGCGACGCCGATATCGCCCTGCGCCTGGCCCGGCCGCGCGCCGGCGACCTGGCGGCGCGGCTGGCCGCCCGGATCGGCCACGCCGTCTATCGCGCGCGGGGCACCGATGGCGACGGCTGGATCGCCCTGGACGAGGCGCATGAGGAGCTGCCGCAGAGCGTCTGGCTGCGCGACCAGCCCGGCGGCCGCGACCCGCTGCTGCGGGTGAGCGGCGGCATCGAGCTGCTGGCCGCGGTCCAGGCCGGCCTCGGCCGCGCCATGCTGCCCTGCTTCATGGCGGATGAGGAGCCGGGGCTGGAGCGCCTGTCCGGCCCCGTCCCGGTGGTCACGCGCGAGCTCTGGCTGGTCCTGCCCGGCCCGGCCAAAGACGTGCCGCGCATCCGGACCGTGGCCGACTGGCTCGCGACCGCGCTGGCGGAGGACCGTGCCCGGCTGGAGGGCGTTCAGGCCTGACCGGGCTCGGGAACCCAGCTCTTCTCCCGATCGGCATGGCCGTAGAGACGCTCGACCAGCAGCCGCACCGTCGGGTCGCTGTCCAGCGCCTCCTGCATCCGGCTGAAGGTCCGGGTCCGGGTAACGCCGTGCTCGTGCCAGGACTTGCCGCCGCTGGCCACGTTCTGGGCGAAGGCCTGCAGCCGGTCGAGGGCGCGGGCGAAGCGAGCCTCCGGCGTCTCGCCGGCCTCGAACTCGGTCCACCAGCCATGCACCCTGTCGCGCAGGTCGGGCGGCAACAGGCCGAACAGCTTCACCGCCGCCTCGGCCTCGCGCGCCGCCTGGTCCTGCCGGCCGACATCGTCATAGGCGAAGGTGTCGCCGGCATGGATCTCGACCAGATCGTGCGTCAGCACCAGCGACAGGACCTTGGCGATGTCGACCTCGAAGCCGATCTCGTCCTTCAGCAGCAGAGCGTAGAGCGCCATGTGCCAGGTGTGCTCGGCGTCGGTCTCGCGCCGGCTGCCGTCGGTCAGATAGTTCTGCCGGGTGATCTGCTTGAACTGGTCGCAGACCAGCAGGAAGTCCTGGATCTGGGCCAGGCGGTCGGCGGGCGGGGGCGTTTCGCTCATGGGATCACCAGACGGGGTCGATGCTGCGGTGGCCGAGGATCTCCTGGATCCGACGGTGGGTCGCGCCGTGGATGTCGCGCGGCAGGTCGTCGGCCGGGAAGAAGCGGGCCTCGGCGATCTCGAAGGACAGGCGGCCGCCGGACGGGCGCCAGCGGTCGGCCAGGAACACCGCGACATGGTCGCAGCGCAGCTGGTCGAAATGGGCGTAGACCGAGAACAGACGGTCGACCGATTCGACCTCGACCGCCGCCTCCTCGCGCGCCTCGCGCACGGCGCAGGCCTCGAAGCTCTCCCATTTCTTCACCCCGCCGCCGGGGAAGAACCAGCCGGGGCGGTAGGTGTGGTGCACCAGCAGGAAGCGCCCCTCCCCGTCCCGCACCACCATGCGGGCACCGAGGGTCAGCGGCTTGCGCAGCCGCAGATAGGCGTTGTGGGCGCGGTGCAGCAGGCGCGGCAGGGTGCGGCGGGCCGATTTCATGGCCGCAGATGACCCGGCGGAGCTGGCCTGTGTCAACCGGCCACGAACCCCGCGATCGCCGCCCGCAGCGCCTCCGGCTCGTCGACCCGGATCGAGTGGCTGCTGTCCTCGAAGATGCGCAGGGCCGAGCCCGGGATCAGGCGGTGGATCTCCTCGGAGAATTCGGGCGGGCAGATCCAGTCGTGCCGGCCGGCCAGGATCAGGGTCGGCGCGGTGATCCGCGCCAGCTCCGGCCGCAGATCGAGCCGGCGCAGGAAGCCGTCGGGGCCGAAGGCGCGGTTGATCGCGTCCGGCGAATGGATCGCCCGCCCCTGCGTCGCCGCCGCCGCCGCCGGGTCGTAGCGGCGGGAATAGAGCGGCCCCATCGCCTGGTAATAGGCCTCCAGCTCCGCCTCGGTGCGAAAGCCGCCGGCCCACAGCCTCTCCCCCGCCGCGACCTGCTCGGCATTGCCGCGTTCGCGGAGAATCTCCTGCGCCCGCGGGATGAAGCCGGCGTGCGCGGCGGTGACGATCAGCACCAGATGCGACACCGCCTCCGGATAGCGCGCGGCATGCGCCATCGCGACCATGCCGCCATAGCTGGTGCCGATGCTGACGATCGGGCCGAGGCCGAGATGGCGGCGCAGCGCCTCCATGTCCTCGACATTCTCGTCGAGCGTGTAGCGCGCCGGGTCGCCGCGGGCGGAGCGGCCCTGGCCGCGATGGTCGAAATAGACCAGTTGCAGGTGCTGGGCCAGCGGGCTCAGGCTCGGCTTGAAGCCGCTGTGGTCCGAGCCCGGGCCACCATGGATCAGGAAGCCGGTCGGCCGCTCGCGCATCGCGCCGCCGTCCGGCACCAGCCCGGCGCCGTCGATGTCGAACCAGATCTCGGTGTCGCGGAGCTTCGCGCGCATCTCGTCCTCTCGAAATTCAGATCCCGGCGTGCACCGCCACCCCGGCGGCCAGGCGCCGCAGGTCCAGCCGCGCCTGCCGGCGCCGCTCCTCGGCCTCGGCCAGCCCGACCGGCACGAAGCGCAGCACGTCGCCCGGGCGCAGCTGGCCCAGCACCGGCAGGTCGGACTCGATCACCTGGGCGATCCGCGGATAGCCGCCGGTGCTCTGGGCGTCGGCCATCAGCACGATCGGCTTGCCCTCCGGCGGCACCTGCACCGTGCCGGTGGTCACCGCCTCGGACAGCAGGTCGCGGGGGTACGACAGGCTCAGCGCCGGCCCGTCCAGCCGGTAGCCCATGCGGTCGGAGCGCGGGCTGACGGTGAAGCGCTCATTGTGGAAGGCGGCCAGGCTGTCGGGGTCGAAGGCGGTCGCCTGCAGCCCCGGCAGCACCCGGACATGCGGCGAGCGCCGCAGCGACGGGTCGAGATCGGCGGCGGCGGACCAGCCGGTGGTGGCGAAAGGCCGGTCGCCGCGCTCCGCCGCCAGCAGCTTGGCCAGGCGCTGGCCCAACGCCGTCGGCGCGCCGGCCGGCAGCCGGTCGCCCGCCTTGAGCGCCCGCCCTTCGAACCCGCCGAGTCCCGCCCGCAGATAGGTCGAGCGGCTGCCCAGCACCGGCGCCACGGCGATGCCGCCGGCGATCGCCAGATAGCTGCGGCAGCCGATATACGACGGGGTGAAGCGCAGCTCCGCCCCCGCCGGCACCAGCACCGGCCGGCGCAGCGGCAGCGCCTCGCCGCCCACCGTCCCGCGCATGCCGCCGCCGGCCAGCGCGATCAGCGTCTCGGCCTCGAAGCGCAGCACCGCCCCCATCAGCGTCATCTCGAGCGTGGCGGCGCCGGGATCGTTGCCGGCCAGGATGTTGGCGACGGCGTGCGACCGCCGGTCCATCGCCCCGCCCACCACCACGCCGTGGCGGCGATGGCCGAAGCGGCCGAGATCCTGCACCGTCGACAGCAGGCCGGGGTCGAGCACGGCAACGGTCACTTGGCAACTCCGGCCAGGGCCTCGAACGCCGCCGCCGCGATCGGGCGGAAGCGGATGCGGTCGCCGGCCGCCAGCAGGCAGGGCGGGTCCTCGCCCGGCAGGAACAGCGCCAGCGGCGTGCGGCCGATCAGGTTCCAGCCGCCCGGGGATTCGACCGGGTAGATCCCGGTCTGCGGCCCGCCGATGGCGACCGAGCCGGCCGGGATCTTCAGCCGCGGCGAGGCCCGGCGCGGCGTCGCCAGCCGCTCCGCCAGCCCGCCGAGGAAGGGGAAGCCGGGGCTGAAGCCGATCATGTGCACCCGGTACTCGCCGCCGGAATGCAGCGCGATCACCTCCTCTTCGGTCAGACCGTGATGCTGGGCCAGCTCGGCCAGGTCCGGGCCGAAGCCGCCGCCATAGGCGACCGGGATCTCGACCAGCCGGGGCTCCCCCAGCGCCGCCGGGTCGAGGCCGGACAGCCGCGCCTCCAGCAGCCGCTGCACCGTGGCCGCCGGCGGCTCGTCGCGGTCGCGCGGCACGGCGTCGGGATCGAAGAACACGGCCAGCGTGGCGAAGCCGGGCGAGGCCTCGACGAAGCCGGGGAACGGGTCGCGCTCCAGCGACAGCGCGAGGGCGTGGATGGCGTCGGCGATCGCCGGATCGATGGTCTCGCCGAAGCGCACCACCATCGCGGTCTCGGTCATCACGGCGATCGACGCAGCAGGCACGGGTCTCTCCTCGAATCCTGTCCCAAGCCATAGCGCGGCAACGCCCGCGGCGGAAGCATGGTGGTCCGCCTCTTGATTAGCCCGCCGGGGCGGCGATGATGGGCACGACGCCATCGTACCACCCCATAGCGACCCGGGAGACCCCGCGTGACCGATCCGGCCCTGTTGTCGGCAGCCGAGCTGTCGAGCCTCTACGCCGCCCGCGACCTGTCCCCGGTCGAGGCGACGCAGGCCAGCCTCGCCCGGATCGAGCGGCTGAACCCGCAGCTCAACGCCTTCTGCGGCGTCCACGGCGAGGACGCGCTGGCCGCGGCCCGGCAGTCGGAGGCGCGCTGGCACGAGGGCCGGCCGCTGAGCCCGATCGACGGCGTGCCGACCTCGGTGAAGGACCTGGTCCTGGCCCGCGGCTGGCCGACGCTGCGCGGGTCGAAGACGGTCGACCCGGCCGGCCCGTGGGACCAGGACGCGCCGTCGGTGGCGCGGCTGCGCGAGGCCGGGGCGGTGCTGGTCGGCCGCACCACCACGCCGGAATTCGGTTGGAAAGGCGTCACCGATTCGGTGCTGACCGGCATCACCCGCAACCCGTGGGACCCGACGAAGACGCCCGGCGGCTCCTCCGGCGGCGCGGCGGTGGCGGCGGCCACGGGCATGGCGGCGCTGAACATCGGCAGCGACGGCGGCGGGTCGATCCGCATCCCCGCCGGCTTCACCGGCATCTTCGGGCTGAAGCCCAGCTTCGGCCGGGTGCCGGCCTATCCGCTCAGCCCCTTCGGCACCGTCTCGCATCTCGGGCCGATGACCCGCACGGTGCGCGACGCCGCGCTGATGCTGTCGGTGCTGGCCCGGCCCGACCCGCGCGACTGGACCGCCCTGCCCTTCCCGGTGACCGATTTCACCGAGGGGCTGGAGGATGGCGTCCGCGGCCTGCGCATCGCCTATGCCCCGACCCTGGACGACGCGCCGGTCGACCCCGAGATGGCGGCCTCGGTGGCGCAGGCGGCGGAGGTCTTCGCCGGCCTCGGCGCCCGGGTCGAGACGGTGACGCTGGACCTGCCCGACACCGGCCCGATCTTCCGCGCCCACTGGTTCGTCGGCGCGGCGACGCTGCTGTCCTCGATCCCGGAGGAGAAGCACGCCCTGATCGACCCCGGCCTGCGCGCCGTGGCGGCCGAGGGTGCGGCGATCCCGCTGCTCGACTACACCCGGGCGACGCTGGCCCGCGGCCGGCTGGGCGTGGCGATGAACCGGTTCCACCAGGACTGGGACCTGCTGCTGATGCCGTCCCTGCCGATCCCCGCCTTCGCCGCCGGGCAGGCGGCGCCGACGGCGCCGGACGGCTCGTATTGGGCGAACTGGACGCCCTTCACCTACCCCTTCAACCTGACGCAGCAGCCGGCGGCCAGCGTGCCCTGCGGCCTGACCGCGGCGGGCCTGCCGATCGGCCTGCAGATCATCGGCCCGATGTTCCGGGACGCGCTGGTGCTGCGCGCCGCCCGCGCCTTCGAGGCGCTGCACCCGGCACCGCTGCCGCCGCTGGCCCGATCGTGACCGAGACCAAGCCCTTCTGGCGCCGCAAGCGCCTGGACCAGATGACCCGCAAGGAGTGGGAGTCGCTGTGCGACGGCTGCGGCCGCTGCTGCCTGCACAAGCTGCGCGACGCCGACGAGCCGCCGGACACGCCCAACGTCGACTACACCGACATCGCCTGCAAGCTCTTGGACACTCACAGCTGCCGCTGCACGCACTACCCGACCCGCCGCCGCTACGTGCCGGACTGCGTGCAGCTGACGCCGAAGAATGTCGACCATCTCGGCTGGATGCCCTCGACCTGCGCCTACCGCCTGCTGTCCGAAGGCCACGATCTGTACTGGTGGCACCCGCTGGTCTCCGGCGACCCGGAGACGGTGCACATCGCCGGCATCAGCGTGCGCGACAAGGTGATCTCCGAGGTGGAGGTCGAGGAGGACGAATACGAGGACCATATCGTCGAGTGGCCCGCTTAGAAGCCCTCACGGGATGTTCTTCGGCGGCAGCACCGGCCTGGGCAGCGGGATCAGGTCGACCGATTTGGACTGGCCGCCGAGGAACTCCGGGTCGAGCAGCCCGCCGCCGGAGGGGTCGCCGCCCGGCGGCGCCCCGGCGTTGACGAACCCCATCACGCCGGCATGCGACGGGCTGCCGAAATACTGCGCCCGGCCGCCCTGCGGATTGCCCTTCTCGATCTCCGCCTGCGCGGCCGAGACCCGGCCGGCCAGCTCCGGCGAATAGGGCAGCAGATAGGCCCGCGGCACGCCGCTGGGCAGGTTGGAATCGTCCAGCTCCTCCAGCCAGAGATGGATGGCGCCAAGCTCGCCGCGCGACGGGTTCGGCTCCAGCACGCGGGTCCACAGCACCTGGAAGCGATCCGGCACCGCCACCGGCGCCGACCAGCCGAGCAGCCCCTGCGTGGCGAAGAACACCGCGACATAGGCGACGCTCGCGGCCAGGATCGCGGCGATCTTGACCAGCCGGCGCACCGGCAGCCCGATCATCACCGCGAGCAGGATCGTGCTCAGCAGCACATAGGCCAGGGCCAGGCCGAGGACGCTGCTCTCCAGCCCGGTCATCACGGCCCCCTCATGGCTGCCCGACCTGCCAGGTCCGGTTGAAGGTCTGCAGGATCGACCGCGCGATATGGCTGGTGCCGGTGACCGCGCCCTTCTGGTCCAGGGTGAAGCGGACGATGGTCCGCTCGGTCCCGCCCTGGCCGGACTCGATCGTCTCCTTGGCCACGATCGTCACGATCGGGTTCAGCTTCTGCACCGTCACCGTCACCGGCACCGGTTTCCCGGTCAGGGCCGCGAAGTGATAGAGGTTCACGGTGTATTCGCCGGCGACGATGCCGCGGATGGTAACCAGCTCCTGCCGCGTCGCGGTCGGCACCTTGACGCCGTTGACCAGGACGAAGTCGTTCAGGCCGCCGCGGTCGTCGCGGTCCAGCACCATGAAGCCGGCGTCGCGCCGGCGGTACCAGACGACATTGCCGATCGGGTCCTGGACGAAGATGTCGAAATCGTCGGGATGATTGTCCGGCCAGTCCAGGCTGATCATGAACTCGGCCTTGCTGTCGACCTTCCCCTCCTTCGCCTCCGGCGCCACGATCAGCAGCGCCACGAAGAACAGGAAGGCCAGGATCTGCAGCGCCTTGAACAGCACCACGCTGAACGGGTCGAAGGCGTCTTCGCGCGGCAGCAGCTCGAAATCGTCGATCATTCGGCGGGCGCCCGGCTGTCCAGCGCCGAGACGACATGGACCTCGGTGAGGTCGACCGCGAAGGCGAAGATCTTCGCCGTGGCGCTGTCCAGCAGCGAGTACTGGATCTTGAGCAGGACCGAACCCGCCAGGCCCACCAGCGTGGTGTACATGGCCACCGCCATGCCGTCGCTCATCAGCGACATCGACGACCGCACCGCCTCGCGGTTCTCGGTGTCCAGCCCGGCGATCGGCGCCAGCATCATGATGAAGCCGATGATCGTGCCCAGCAGGCCGAGCTTCATCAGCGTGTCGCTGGCGAAAGCGCCGAAGGCATTCGACCCGCGCAGCCGGCTGGCGAGGACGCGCAGCAGCAGCGTCTGGTCGAGCCGCTCGGCGCCCTGCAGCGCCGCCTTGGTGGCGAGGTCGCGGATATGGCCGGAGACGAGGCCGGACGGCAGGCCACCCTCGGTCAGGACCCGGCGGCCGTTCCCGACCACGGCCCGGGCCGCCTTCACCGCTGCGTCGCCTTCCCGCGAGATCGCCAGCACGCGCCACAGGCAGTGCAGGCTGCTGGCGACGTAGAGCACCGAGATGATCAGCGAGATGTGGGTCGGGTCGCTGGCCACCATCCGGCCGATCAGGCCGAAATACCACAGCAGGACGACGGCGAAGAGGCTGACGCCGGTGAAGATCAGCCAGGGCAGCAGCGGGTCGCGCCCGGGCAACTCGAATCCGCGTTCGCTCATGCAGGGCTCCGACGGCAGGGGATCGACCGTCCGAAGCCTATCGGCCCGGCAGGACAAAGGGCCTGGGCACCGGTCCCGAACCGGCTTGGGCAATATGCCCGAGTTGCGCCGCCGGCCGGCCCGTCGCGGCCTCCGCGCTTGCCAGCCCCGGGCCGGGCGACCAGTATCGGCAAGATCCATTCGCGCGGGGGCGAAAAATGAACCTGTTCGTTCATCTCGTCTTGCGTCTCGCCGGCGTCGTCCTGCTCTGCCTGGCCTGCGCCGTCGGCTGGGTGCTGCTCGACACGCACCGCGCCATCGAGAAGGAGGCCTCGGCCTCCGCCGACCGCGTCGCCGGCGCGCTCGAGACGCTGTACTGGCGTGAGCTGCTGTGGCGCGGCGGGCTGAGCCGCCAGCATCTGGTGCCGATCCCGGACTGGGAAACCATGGCGACGATGAAGGTCATCTCGCCCGGTGTCTGCGTCACCTTCTCTCCCGGCAGCGAGCCGCCGCGCGGCCTGTGCAGCCAGTTGGAGGCGATCGGCGATCCGGCGCCTTCCTGGTTCCAGGCCGTCTACGACCATGTCTTCGGCGCCTATGCCCGGGTCGAACGCCCCCTGTCCGCACGGCAGCCCCTGGCCGGCGTGGTCACGGCCGAGCCCGACCGCGGCGCCGCCATCCGCCAGGCCTGGCACCAGATCGATGTCGTGCTCAGCGTCGCGGCGCTGCTCGCCGCCGGCATCGGCATCCTGGCCGCCGCGCTGGTCGGGCAGTCGCTGATGCCGGCCCGGACCATCGTCGCCGGCCTGCAGCGCCTCGGGCGAGGCGATTACAGCTACCGCCTGCCCGGCTATCGCACGGCGGAGTTCGACCAGATCTCCCGCGCGGTCAACGACCTGACCGCCCGCCTGGCCGAGACCACGGCGCAGCGGATGGCGCTGACCAACCGCCTGTTCCAGGTGCAGGAGGAGGAGCGCCGGGCGCTGGCCCGGGACCTGCACGACGAGTTCGGCCAGTGCCTCGCCGCCGTCGGCGCCCTGGCCACGGTGATCGAGCTGGAGGCGGCGGACCGCCCCGACCTCGCCAAGGACGCGCGCTCAATCCGCGAGACCAGCAAGCGGATGACGGCGACGCTGCGCGGCGCCCTGGCCCGGCTGCGGTCGCAGGAGGTCGAGGAGCTCGGCCTGGAGGCCAGCCTGGCCCAGCTCGTCGCCGGGTGGAACGCGCAGAAGGACCGGCAGGCCGCCTTCCATCTCGACATCGTCGGCAGCCTCGCCGGGGTGCCCGAGGCGACCGGCCTGAGCATCTACCGCATCGCCCAGGAATGCCTGACCAACGCCGCCCGCCACGGCAAGCCGCGCGACGTCCGGCTGCAGGTGGAGCGCGTCGATACGGAGGGCCGCGACGCCGTGGCCGTGAGCGTCGAGGATGACGGAGGCGGCACCCTGTCGCGGCTGGGCTGGGCCCCGGGCTACGGCATCCTCGGCATCCGCGAGCGGGTCACGGCGCTGGGCGGCAGCCTGTCGATCAGCCAGGCGCGCTGGGGCGTGCGCGTCGCCGCGCTGATCCCGCTGCTGCCCGCCCGCGAGGCGCCGGCCGCGGCATGACCGAGCTGACCATCCTGCTGGTCGACGACCATCCCGTGGTGCGGGAGGGCTATCGCCGGCTGCTGGAGCGCACGCCGGGCTACAAGGTGGTGGCGGAGGCGCATGACGCCGCCTCCGCCTACCAGGCCTATCAGAGGTCCAGGCCCGACGTGGTGATCATGGACCTCTCGCTGCCCGGCATCGGCGGGATCGAGGCGCTGCGGCACATCCGGCAATGGGACCGCGACGCGCGCATCCTGATCTTCACCATGCACAGCGGTGCCGGCTTCGCCCTGAAGGCGTTCGAGGCGGGGGCGGCCGGCTACGTCACCAAGGGCAGCGACGCCGCCGAGCTGGTCAGCTCGGTCGCGGTCGTCGCCCGGGGCGGCCGGGCCATGAGCAACGACGTGGCCCGCGAGATCGCCGCCGAACGCCTCGCCCGGCCGACCTCCCCGCTGGACGAGCTCAGCCCGCGCGAGACCGAGATCCTGCGCCTCGTCGCCTCGGGCTGGTCGGATGAGGAGATCTCGGCCTCGCTGCATCTCAGCCTGAAGACGGTCCGCAACTACCACTACCAGATCAAGGCCAAGGTCGGCGCCCGCACCGACGCCCATCTGGTGTGGCTGGCCATGGGCATGGGCCTGGTCCAGGCCGGACCGCAGGCCGCCGCCCCGAAGTGAGTTCAGGAAGAAGGTAAGGTTCAATTCTATTGTCATCGCCGGGCTTGACCCGGCGATCCAGGGGCCACCCAGAGCGGCATCGACATTTCTGGATGCCCGGGTCAAGCCCGGGCATGACAGTTTGTCCTGGCGGCGGGGCTGCCGGGACTGCAGTGTCTCGTCGCCAACGGAACCGATGGATTCGACATGTCAGGACCCGGCGTGACGCTGCTGGATGGCGGCATGGGGCGGCAACTCGCCCGGATGGGCGCGCCGTTCCGGCAGCCGGAATGGTCGGCGCTGGCGCTGATCGAGGCGCCCGAGACGGTGCAGGCGGCGCATGCGGCCTTCATCGCCGCCGGGGCGGAGGTGATCACCACCAACAGCTACGCGCTGGTGCCCTTCCACATCGGCGAAGAGCGTTTTTCCGCACACGGGCTGGAGCTGGCCGACTTGTCGGGACGGCTGGCGCGCCGGGCCGCGGAATCGGCCGCCACGCCGGTGCGGGTGGCGGGATCGCTGCCGCCGCTGTTCGGCTCCTACCGCCCCGACCTGTTCGAGCCGGAGCGCGCGCCGGAGATCGCCCGGATCCTGGTCGAAGGGCTGGCGCCGCATGTCGATTTCTGGTTGGCCGAGACCCAGAGCTCGATCCGCGAGGTCGCCGCAGCGGCCGCGGCGGTGGCCGGGCGCGGAAAACCGCTGTGGATCTCCTACACCATCGAGGACGAGCGGCCAGAACTCGGCATGCCGCGGCTGCGCTCCGGCGAGGCGGTGGACGAAGCGGTGAGCGCGGCGCTCGATCTCGGCGCCGAGGCCGTGCTGTTCAACTGCAGCCAGCCCGAGGTGATGGGCGACGCCGTCACGGCTGCCGCCCAGGTGATCGGCGCGGCCCGGTCGCCGGTCCGGATCGGCGTCTACGCCAACGCCTTCCCGCCGCAGCCGGAGGACGCCGCCGCCAATGACGGCCTGTCGGAGCTGCGGGCCGATCTCGACCCCGACCGCTATCTCGGCTGGATCCGGCGCTGGGCCGGCCTCGGCGCCTCGCTGGTCGGCGGCTGCTGCGGCATCGGCCCGGAGCACATCGCCCGCCTCCGCGCGGCGCTGCCGGAGCTCACCGCGTAGGTTGGGTTCGCGAAGCGAACCCAACACCCCGCCGACGGAGCAAACCTGTTGGGTTCGCGGCCGCGAACCCAACCTACTCGGCTCGCCCGATCGATTCATTTTTGTTCGACATATTGACGTCCTCCGCCCTCTGCGCTACGACTGACATGTCAGATCGATATCACTGCCCGCGCGGAGCCTGCGCGGCAGATGACAGGGAGTTGGACGTGCCCCAGCCAGGCGAGCGTTTCGGCCTTTCCGCGGCCTTGACCGTCCCCTTCCGGCCGGACGGGCGTGTCGATTTCCCGCGCTTCGTCGCGCATGTGCGCTGGTGCCTGGCGCAGGGCTGCCGCACCGTCACCGCCTTCGGCACCACCGGCGAGGGCGCCGCCTTCTCGCTGTCCGAGCGCGAGCAGGTGCTGGGCGCCCTGGCCGGTGCCGGCATCGAGGGGCGCCAGCTGGTCGGCGGCATCTCCGCCTCCTCGGCCGAGGACGCCGTGGCGCAGGCGCGGATGGCGCTGGACTTCGGGGCCGACGCGCTGCTGCTGCCGCCGCCCTTCTACTTCAAGGGCGTCGGCGATGACGGCCTGTTCGCCTGGTTCGCCCGGGTGTTCGAGCAGCTCGGCGCCGCCGCCCGCGGCGTGATCCTGTATCATATCCCCAGCGTCACCCAGGTGCCGCTCTCGGTCGAGCTGGTCGGCCGGCTGCGCGCCGCCTTTCCGGAGGTGATCCGCGGCGTCAAGGATTCCTCCGGCAGCTGGGACTATGCCCAGGCCCTGCTGGCGCAGCATCGCGACCTGGCGATCCTGATCGGCGATGAGCGCTGCCTCGCCGCCGCGGTCCGGCTCGGCGGCCAGGGCGCCATCTCCGGCATCGCCAACATCTACCCCGAGGCGATGCTGCCGCTGGTGCAGGAGGGGCGCGACGACGACCGCATCCAGCGCCTGGTCGAGGCCCTGCTGGCCTATCCGGTGATCCCGGCGGTCAAGGCGCTGGTGGCGAACCGCACCGGCGATCCCACCTGGCTCGCCACCCGCGCGCCGCTGCAGCCGCTGTCGCCGGCCGAGGCGGCACGGCTCGGCGCCGCGGCGGACAGCCTGTTCACGACGATGGCGGCGACCGGATGAGTGAAGGCGAACCGCTGAAGCTGCGCGAGAAGGCCTATGACAGCTTCACCCAGCACCTCCTGGCCAACAACCTGCACGCCGGGCAATTCATCTCCCAGCGCGAGCTGGTGGCGCTGACCCAGATGCCGCTCGGCGCCATCCGCGAGCTGGTGCCGCGGCTGGAGGCCGAGGGGCTGATCAAGACCGTGCCGCAGCGCGGCATGCAGATCATGCACATCGACCTGACCATGATCCGCGACGCCTACCAGTTCCGGCTGTTCCTGGAGAAGGAGGCGACCGCCGCCTTCACCCGCACCGTGACCGACGGGGGCCTCGAGGTGCTGCGGGCGCAGCATGAGGAGATCATCGCCCGGGTCGAGCGCGAAGGCCCCACGCCGCAGGTGGTCGACGACGCCCAGGCCACCGATTGGGGCCTGCACGACATCATCATCGACGCGCTGGGCAACGAGATCATCTCCAAGACCTATCGCGTCAACTCGATCAAGATCCGGCTGATCCGGCGCGAGCTGACCGGCATCGCCGGCCTCGTCGTGCCGGTGATGCGGGAGCATCTCGGCATCATCGACGCGATCGCGACCCGGGACCCGGTCCGCGCCGCCGAGGCGATGACGGCGCATATCGCCAACGCCCGGAACCGCGCCCTCGGGCTGTAACCGAAGCGGCCGGGCCCAAGCCCGGCTCAACCAAGCATAGGGAGGACACCATGACATCCATGTTGAATCTGAGCCGCCGCTCGCTCCTCGCCGGCACCGCAGCCGCTGCCGCCGCGGCGGCCCTGCCCCGCATGGCCTGGGCCGCGCCGGACTGGAAGAAATACGCCGGCACCCATATCGAGGTGAACCTGGTCAAGAGCCCGCGCAGCGAGACCATCGCCCGGAACCTGAAGGAATTCACCGACCTGACCGGCATCGATGTCGGGCTGGAGCAGACGCCGGAGCAGCAGCAGCGGCAGAAGGCGGTGATCGAGTTCAACAGCGGCGCGCCGAGCTTCGACGTCATCCATCTCAGCTATCATGTGCAGAAGCGGATGTTCGAGAAGGGCGGCTGGCTGGCCGACCTGCGGCCGTTCCTGGCCGACCCGGCCCTCGCCGACCCGGCCGTCAGCCTGACCGACTTCTCCAGCGCCGGCCTGGCCTACGCCACCGCCGACGACGGCGCCATCGGCAGCCTGCCGCTCAGCGTCGACTACTGGATCATCTACTGGAACAAGGAGCTGTTCGCGGCCAAGGGGCTGAAATACCCGACCAGCTTCGAGGAGCTGGTGTCCGCCGCCGAGGCGCTGACCGACCCGGCCGCCGGCACGTATGGCTTCGTCGCCCGCGGCATGAAGAACGCCAATGTCCCGGTCTGGACGTCCTTCATGCTCGGCAACGGCGTCGCCCCGCTCGCCGACGACCGCAGCCTGGCCACCACCTCGGACGGCGCGGTCGAGGCGGCGAAGCTGTACCAGCGCCTGCTGACCAAGGCGGCCCCTCCCGGCGTCGCCGGCTTCAACTGGAACGAGTGCCAGTCGGCCTTCCTGCAGGGCAAGGTCGGCATGTGGCTGGACGGCGTCGGCTTCGCCAAGCCGCTGGAGGATCCGAAGCTGTCGCGCGTGGTCGGCAAGACCGGCTACGGCGTCATGCCGAAGGGCCCGCAGGCCCAGGCCTCCGCCACCTTCGGCGACGGCATCGGCGTGACCAAGGCCAGCGAGAACAAGGAGGCCGCCTTCCTGTTCTGCCAATGGGCGGTGTCGCGCACGGTGCAGGCCGACCTGCTGCAGAGCGGCTCGGGCGTGCCGTTCCGCACCTCGATCCTCGACGATGCCGAGGTGCGCAAGGGCGTGACCCTGCCGGCCGACTGGATCGACGCCGTCGTCGGCTCGTCCAAGGTCAGCAAGCTCGGCCTGCCGGTGATCGTGCCGGTGACCGAGTTCCGCGACATCTTCGGCATCGCCCTGACCAACATCGCCGGCGGCGCCGACCCGGCGGCCGAGCTGGCCAAGGCGACCGAGCAGTTCAAGCCGATCCTGGCCAAGAGCGAGGCCTGAACCGATGACGGCCGCGGACGCCGGGGTGGGACGGAGACAACGCGTGCGGGCGCGGCGGCCGAACGCCGTCGCGCCGACCCTGCGCACCTACCTGCCCTTCATCCTGCCGGCGGTGCTGGTGGTCGGGACGGTGATCGTCTTCCCCTGGGCCTTCACCGGCTGGGTCAGCCTGCATGACTGGCAGGCCACCGGCGCCGGCGGCTTCATCGGCCTCGACAACTACGCCCAGCTGTTCGCCGACGCCCGCTTCGGCGAGGCGGTGTGGCACACGCTGCTCTACACCGCCCTGTCCGTGCTGCTGCCGCTGGTCCTTGGGCTGGCGGCGGCGCTGGTGTTCAACGAGCGCTTCCCTTTGCGCGGCCTGGCCCGCGGCATCGTGATCATGCCGATGATGGCGACCCCGGTCGCCATCGCCCTGGTCTGGACCATGATGTTCCACCCGCAGCTCGGCGTGCTGAACTACCTGCTCAGCCTGGTCGGGCTGCCGCCCTCACTGTGGGTGTTCGACCAGGCCACGGTGATCCCGTCGCTGGTGCTGGTCGAGACCTGGCAGTGGACGCCGCTGGTCATGCTGATCGTGCTGGGCGGCCTGTCGGCATTGCCGACGGAACCCTATGAGAGCGCCCAGATCGACGGCGCCAGCTGGCTGCAGCAGTTCCGCTACCTGACCCTGCCGATGATCTCGCCCTTCCTGATGGTGGCGGTGATCATCCGCTCGATCGACGCGCTGAAGAGCTTCGACATCATCTACGCCATCACCCAGGGCGGCCCGGGCACGGCGTCGGAGACGATCAACATCTACCTCTACACCCAGGCCTTCACCTACTACGACATCGGCTACGGCTCGGCGATCGCGGTGGTGTTCTTCGGCATCGTCGTCGCCATGTCCCTGGCGCTGCTGTGGCTGCGCCAGCGCGCCAAGCTCGCGGCCACCTGAGGAGGCCCGCCATGCCCCGCCCCCTCTCGAAGATCCTGCGCCGCGCCGCGCTGTATTTCGCCGTGCTGGTGATCGTGTCGCCGGCGCTGCTGTTCTTCCTGTGGATGCTGTCGCTGTCGCTGAAGCCGGAGGTCGACAACCTCAGCTATCCGCCGGTGCTGATCCCGACCACCCTGGCCTGGAGCAACTACGCCCAGGTCTTCGCCGAGAACTCCTTCGGCCGCTACTTCATCAACAGCCTGATCGTCACCGGCAGCGCCACGCTGATCGGCCTGGTGATCGGCGCCCCGGCCGCCTACGGCATCGCCCGGGCCAGGGCGACCAAGCTGTCCGTCGTCGTCATGATCGCCCGGATGACGCCGGGCCTGAGCTACCTGATCCCGCTGTTCCTGATGTTCCGCTGGCTCGGGCTGATGGGCACGCTGTGGCCGCAGATCATCACCCATCTGGTGATCACCCTGCCGATCGTGATCTGGGTCCTGATCTCCTATTTCGAAGCCCTGCCGATCGAGCTGGAGGAGGCCGGGCGGATCGACGGCGCCAACCGCTGGCAGGTGTTCCGCCACGTCGTGCTGCCGCTGACCCGGCCGGGCCTCACCGTGGCCCTGCTGCTGTCCTTCATCTTCTCCTGGAACAACTTCGTCTTCGGCATCGTGCTGGCCGGGCGCACCACCCGCACCCTGCCGGTCGCGGTCTACAACTCCCTGACCTTCGAGCAGGTCAGCTGGGGGCCGCTTTCGGCCGCGGCGCTGGTGGTGGTGGTGCCGGTGCTGGTGCTGACCGTGGTCGCCCAGAAGCAGATCGTGGCCGGCCTGACCTCCGGCGCGGTGAAGGGCGGCTGAACCGCCACCCCCTCATGAATTCGTCGATGCACCCCAATTGGATCACTTGCAAATTAGGTAAAATGCCGTAGTTTGTAGGTATATAGTCATGCTCATTTGAAGCGCATTGGCTCGGGGGATGGTGTCATGTCCGTCATTCAGATCGCCGACGATCGGGTCCTGCCGGCAACGGCGCCCGCGACCTCGATCCGGACCGCCCTGGTCAGCCGCCAGGACGAGATCCTCTCCCTGCGGCAGAACGCATCCGACATCCTGTTCCGTCTTCGCGCCGTCCGCGAGACCTGGTCCGACACCGACCTGCCGCCGGCCCAGGAGCGCTGGGTGCTGCAGCAGGTCATCGAGTGCCTGACCGTCAGCTGCGACCCGCCGACCGGGGACGAGTTCGACCGGATCGCGGTGGCCGGCCAGGCGCTGGCCCTGCTGTTCGACATGTCGGATGAGGAGTTCGCGGCCGTCGCCGCGGAGGACGACGATTACGACCTGGTCGATTTCGACGCCGATCTCGACGATGCCGAGGATCTGGCAGCGGCCAGCGCGGCGTAGGACCCGGCGACGGCCGCTGCCGGACCCGTCCCCGTCGCATGCCGAATAGCTTTGCCGCGCGAGACGTCTTGTCCTAATCCGAGACGGCAGTTTCAGCTTCGGCACGGTCCATCTTGTCCCTCTCCCTCGGCATCGACACCGGCGGCACCTTCACCGACGCGGTCCTGTTCGACCCCGGCCGCGGCGTCGTCGCCGCCGCCAAGCGGCTGACCACCAAGCACGACCTGGCGCTGGGCATCGGCGCCGCCATCGACGCGGTGCTGGAGCAGCACCCGGCCGAGATCGCCTTCGTCGGCCTGTCCACCACCCTCGCCACCAACGCCGTGGTCGAGGGCCAGGGCAACCCGGCCTGCCTGATCCTGATCGGCTATCCCGAGGCGGCGCTGGACCGTGCCGGGCTGCGCGAGGCGCTCGGCAGCGACCCGGTGGTGGCCGTGTCCGGGGGCCACCGGCCCTCGGGCGAGGAGCAGGCGCCGCTCGACCTCGACGCCGTCCGCGCCGCCATCCTGCGCCACGCCCCGGCCGTCACCGCCTTCGCCGTGGCCGGCTATTTCGCCGTCCGCAACCCGGCGCATGAGCAGGCCGTGCGCGACCTGGTGCGCGACCTGACCGGCAAGCCGGTGACCTGCGGCCACGAGCTGACCTCCGGCCTCGACGCGCCGCGGCGGGCGCTGACCGCGCTGCTCAACGCCCGACTGATCCCGCTGACCGCGTCGCTGATCCGGGCGGTGCGCGGCCGGCTGGACGCCCGCGGCATCGCGGCGCCGCTGATGGTGGTGAAGGGCGACGGGTCGCTGATCGCCGACCGCTTCGCTTTGGCCCGGCCGGTCGAGACCGTGCTGTCCGGCCCCGCCGCCAGCGTCGTCGGCGCCCGCTGGTTGACCGGCCGCGAGGACTGCTTCGTCTCGGATATCGGCGGCACCACCACCGACATCGCCATCCTCAAGAACGGCCGCCCCCTGGTGAACCGCGAGGGCGCCCAGGTCGGCGGCTGGCGCACCATGGTCGAGGCGGTGGAGATCCGCACCTTCGGCCTCGGCGGCGACAGCGAGGTCCGCATCGAGCCGGGCATCGGCCTGGCGGTCGGGCCGCGCCGGTCGGTGCCGCTGAGCCTGCTGGCGCACCAGCATCCGGAGATGCTGGCGGCGCTGCGCCGCCAGGCCGATCGGGCCGAGGGCATCAGCCTGGACGGCCGCTTCGCCCTGCGCCTGCGCGCGCTCGACACCGATACGCTGTCGCCGCCGGAGCGGCGGATCTGGGACGCGCTGGCCGACGGGCCACAGCCGCTGGAGACCGTCCTGAGCAGCCACCTGCTCGACCGGCCGCTGGAGCGGCTGGTGGCGCGCGGGCTGGTGATCCTGTCCGGCTTCACCCCGACCGACGCGGCGCATGTGCTGGGGCTGCATGGCGGCTGGTCGCGCGAGGCGGCGCTGCTGGGCGCGGCGCTGTGGGCCCGGCGCCCGGCCGAGCCGGGCTGGACCCCGCCCGCCGATGCCGAGGCCTTCGCCCGGTCGGTGCTGGAGCGGCTGACCGCCGACAGCGCCCTGGCCCTGGTCGAGGCGGCGCTGGCCCGCGACGGCGTCGCCGATCCCGCCCGCGAGGCCCGCGGCCTGCTGCCCCGCCGGGCGGTGGCGGGCGACCACGTGGCCTCCGACCTGCTGCGCCCTGCCCTCGTCCTCGGCCTGCCGCTGGTCGGCATCGGCGCCTCGGCCGCGACCTATTATCCGGAGATCGCCCGGCGCCTGGGCACCGAGAGCGTGGTGCCGGAGCATGCCGGCGTCACCAACGCCATCGGCGCGGTGGCCAGCGGCGTGCTGCAGCGGGCCACCGTCACCATCACCGCGCCGGAGGAAGGCCGCTTCCGCGTCCACGCCCCGGCCGGCATCCGCACCTTCGGCAGCCTGGAGGAGGCCGCCGCCCATGCCGAGGCCGAGGCCCGCGGCCGGGCCGAGGCCCTGGCCCGCGAAGCCGGCGGCCAGGAGGTGGCGGTCACCGTCACCCGCGCCGACCGCGTGGTGGCGATGGCCGGCGGCCTCGACCTGTTCGTCGAAAGCACCGTCACCGCCACCGCCGCAGGGCGGCCACGGATGGGGTGAGGCTGCTCCGGCGGCTGGGCCCGAGCCACCCCCTCACCCGAAATCGCTACGCGATTTCGACCTCTCCCCAAGGAGAGGTAAAAGGGGCCGCGGCTCGTATTCCCCTCTCCTCGGGGCTATGGCATTCACACATCGATCGGCGACACCGACGGCGGGCATGTGAACAGATTGCCTCTCCCGCTTGCGGGAGAGGTCGGACATCCGAAGGATGTCCGGGTGAGGGGATAGCGGCCTCGCCGAAAGCGCTGCTTTGCCGCAAGCGAACGCATGATCAACCCTGTCCTGAAACGCTGATCCTGGTGTCGCGGCCGAGCCGCCCTCACCCGGTCTCGCTGTGCGAGCCCGACCTCTCCCGCAAGCGGGAGAGGCAACGGGAATGCGCCTGGACATGTGTGAATCCGATAGCTCCTCGGGGAGAGGGAGGGGCCCGGCGCCGAAGGCGACGGGAGGGTGAGGGGGAGAGCCGGCCGCGCCGCCGAGCAAGCTCCCCTCACATCAGCCGGCTCGTGACGACAAAGAACAGCACGAAGATCACGCCCAGCCCCCACACCACCGGGGTGACGCCGGAGCGGCGACCCAGCGCCAGGCACAGCAGGATGTAGGCGAAGGTGCCGATCGCCATGCCGTTGATCAGGTTGTTGCTGAGCACCGTGACCAGCAGCATCAGCACCACCGGCACCGCATTGGCCAGGTCCGACATGTCGACCCTGGCCAGCCCCTGCAGCATGAAGATGCCGACCACCACCAGCGCCGGCGCCGTGGCCTGGGGCGGGATGATGACGAAGACCGGCCAGATGAACAGCGCCAGCACGAAGCAGGCCGCGACCACCACCGAGGTCAGCCCGGTGCGGCCGCCGGCCTGCACCCCGGCGACGGATTCGATGAAGGCGGTGACCACCGAGGTGCCGAGCAGCGGCCCGACGATGGTGGCGGTCGCGTCGGTCGAGAACGCGGCGGTGGCGTTCGGGATCGACCCGTCCGGCCGACGCAGATTGGCCGCCCCGGTGACGCCGATCAGGGTCGCCAGCGTGCTGAAGAACTCGCCGCACAGGAAGTAGAACATCAGCGGCAGCGCCACCACGAAATGCGAGACGAGGTAGCTGAAATCGAGCGCCAGGAAGGTGCTTGCAGGCCATTTCGGCAGGGCGAAGACCGTGGCCGGCAGCGACGTCACCATGGTGCCGTCATCCTTCAGCGGCACGAAGATGCCGATCACGGTGAGGACGGCGATCGACAGGATCAGCGCCCCCGGCACGTTCCGCGCGACCAGCACCGGCGTGACCAGGATGCCGGCCAGGGTCAGCAGCACCGGCGGGCTGGCCAGCGACCCCATCGCCACATAGGTGTTCGGGTTGGCGACGATGAAGCCGGCGCCGCGCAGGCCGATGAACACGATCAGCGTGCCGACCGCGGCCTGGATGCCGATCTTCAGCGCGTCCGGCACCTCCTTCGCCACCTTCTCGCGCAGCTTCGACAGGCTCAGGGCCAGGAAGATCACGCCGGTGACGGCGACCATGGCCAGCGCCCCCTGCCAGGGGATGCCCATCTGCTTCACCATCACATAGGCGAAGACGATGTTGGACCCCATCGCCGGCGCCACGGCCAGCGGCAGGTTGGCGGTCAGCCCCATCATCAGGCTGCCGAAGATCGCGGCCAGGGCGGTGGCGATCACCAGGTCGCCGCGGTCCATCCCGGCAGCCGACATGATCGCCGGGTTGACGGCGACGATATAGGCCATCGCCGCGAAGGTGGTGATGCCGGCGATCACCTCCTGCGGCAGCGAGCTGCCGCGCTCGGACAGCCTGAAACGGCGGTCGAGCCAGCCCCCCGTGGACGACGCGCGGACATTGGAAACGGTCATGAGCCCCCCTCGCCCGGGTCTGCGCCGGGTCGGTTCGATCGGAACGGCGCTCCCCCCTACCAGACGACGGGGTGGGTCTCCCCGCTCTGCACATTGACGAAGCCCTGCGGCGCCTGCTCGCAGGGCGCCACCAGCACCCAGCGCCACGGCGCGCAGGTCAGGGTGGCGAAGATCAGCCGCTCCGGGAAGCCCGGGAACCAGCGCGGATGGAAGGTCGGCTCGTACATCCAGTCGATGCCCTCGGCCGCGGCGTACAGCGCCTGCATCTCGGCGTCGAGATCCTCCGGCGGCCGGCAGCTCATCAGCCCGCCGATCTCGTAGCGCACCGTGGCCAGCACCTCGCCGTCGCGCACCAGGGCCCAGCCGCCCTGCAGCTCGGCCAGGGTGTTGACCGCCAGCGCCATGGCGGCGTCGGAGGAGCCGGCGACCCAGATGTTGTGCTTGTCATGCGCCACCGAGCAGGCAAGCGCGGTCTCCGCCGTGCGCGGACCGCAGCCGAGCCAGAACATCTTCGCCACCCGCCCGTCGCCGGAGAAGCGGTCGACGATGGCGAATTTGGTGATGTTGCGCTCCGGGTCTCGCTGCACCGCGCCGTCGCGCACCGGCAGCTCGGCGGTGATGAAGCCGTCGGCCCAGTGGAACGGCCGCAGCAGCGCCGCCTGCATGGTCTCGCGGCCCGGCGCGGCCGGCAGCGCAAAATCCGCCGCCGTCAGGTCGCGCTTGATGTTGACCGTCTGCCGCGCCCAGCCCGGCCAGTCGATCGCCGGCACCGGGCCGGTGTAGCGCTGGCCCTCGGACACCGGCTGGCCGTCGGACCAGACCTCGACGATCTCGAGGCTCGCCACGTCCGACAGCAGCACCACGTCGGCGTAGCGCCCCGGCGCCAGGCTGCCGACCCAGGGCGTCAGCCGCATGTGCCGCGCCGGGTTCAGGGTGACGCACTGGATCGCGATCTCCGGCGCCAGCCCGTGGCGGATCGCCAGCCGGGCGTTGTGGTCGGTGGCGCCGAGCTTGAAGGTGTCGGAGACGCTGCGGTCGTCGGTGGTGAAGGCGAGCTGCGACCAGTCGGCCAGGCCCTTCCCGATCAGCCAGGGGATCACCTCCGGCATCGAATAGGGCCGCAGCTCGACGAAGATGCCGTGGGCCAGCTTCTCCCACACCTCCTCCGGCGTCCACGCCTCGTGGTCGGAGGCGAGGCCGGCGGCAGCGAAGGCGCTGATCGAAGCGGTGTCGCGCAGGCCCGCGCCATGGCCCTCGACCACGCCGCGTTGCTCGAAGGTGGCGCGGATCATGCCCCAGAGCCGCGGATAGGACGGGTTCTCCGGGTTCCAGACCGCCGGCCAGTCCATCACCTCGTCCAGGCCGGCGACCATCAGGCTCTCCTTCAGGAAGCCTTTCTGCTCGTCATAGCCGTACCAGCCGCCGCCCCATTCATAGGCGGTCGGCGGCACCGCCGAGCCGGGCAGCGGGAAGATCTTGAGCGGCGAGCCGCGGCGCCGGGCTTCGAACCAGAAGGCCAGGTTGTTCGGCCCGTCGACATTGGAGAATTCGTGGCTGGCCTCGCAGGTCCAGGTGTTGCCGCGCGGCAGCACCAGCGCGGCCTCCCATTCCGGCGTCAGATGCGTGCTCTCGATGTGCTTGTGCACCTCGCCGAAGCCCGGCACGGCCGCCAGATCCGGCTTCTCCACCCGCCGCGCCGCGGTGCCGGGCCAGGTGCCGGCCGGCCCGGTCCAGGCGATGCGCCGGCCCTTGATCGCGATCTCCTGGTCGTCGCGCCAGGTCCGGGTGTGGATTTCGAGCAGCCGGCCCACCCGCAGCAGCGTGTCGGCCGGGCGCTTGCCCAGCGCGGTCAGCACCAGGTCCTGGCGAATCGCCACCTCGTCCTCCGCACCGATCAAGAGGTCGTCGGGCAAGGAGGGGGCGCTGGCCATGGCCGGTCTCCGAAGAAGGTATGTCCGACCTTTACCTCTCCCTAGGAATCCCCGCCAGTCCCTTTTCCGCAGGCCGCAGGTGAAATTTCAAAGGGGTGACGCCGGCCAAGGGATGGCCGGAAGCCTCGCCACCCGGCCCAAGATCAACTCACAATCAAAGACAGAACAATTTATCAGAAAATCCAAACTACTATAACACTGCAACAAATATGAAACACGGCAGAGCCATCGATTTTATTTCTTCTGCAAAGCCAAGTCTCCTTAACAAAAGTTTATCTGATCTTGGCTATAGCTTTCCCGGTCAGTGATTCCCTTGGCTTTGGGACAGCCATCCTTCGCCTCAGGCGTTTGCAGGACCCAGGTCGACGGACAGCCAGCAGGAGATCCACCATGTCCATCCCCACCTCCCGACGCCTCCTCCTTCAGGGTGGCGGCGCCGCCCAGGCCCTGGGCGCCATCGGCAGCCTCGGCGCGCTGTCGCAGCGCCAGGCCCAGGCCGCCGCCACCGGCGAGAACTGGACCGCCCCGGTCCGCAGCCCCTACGGCCCGCTCGCCCCGGCCGCCGACGAGAGCACCGGCCTGCCGCTGCTGCTGCTGCCGCCGGGCTTCCGCTACAGCTCCTTCTCCTGGACCGGCGACCGCATGGCCGACGGCCAGCCGGTGCCGCGGGCCCATGACGGCATGGCGGTGATGCACGGCAAGGGCGGCCGCTGGTTCGGCTTCGGCCGCGGCCATGGCCACGGGCACGGCCGCGAGGACGAGCTGATCCTGGTCCGCAACCACGAGATCAACGCCGCCGCCACGTCGATGACCGCGCCGGGCACCTACGACACCGGCACGATCGACACCAGCGGCTCGCGCGCCGGCGGCGGCACCACCACGCTGCGCTTCCGCAACGGCCGCTGGCTCTCGGCGGAAGCCAGCCTGGCCGGCACCACGCAGAACTGCGCCGGCGGCCACACGACCTGGGGCACCTGGCTCACCTGCGAGGAGGTCAAGACCAACGCCCGGTCCACCGCCGGCCGCCGCCACGGCTATGTGTTCGAGGTGCATCCGGAGGCCGAGCGCACCACCGGCCGCCCGCTGGTGGCGATGGGCCGCTTCAGCCATGAGGCCGTGGCCATCGACCCGCGCACCGGCGTCATCTATCTGACCGAGGACGACCGCAACAAGTCGGGCCTGTACCGCTTCATCCCGTTCGACCGCTCGGGCCGCTACGGCGCGCTCGATCATGGCGGCCGGCTGCAGGCGGCCCGCGTCCGCCGCCGTCCGAACGCCGACCTGGTGGTCGCCCATGTCGGCGACGAGTACCAGCTGGAGTGGATCGACATCGAGCAGCCGGACATGGACGCGGTCACCGCGCCGATCGGCTTCCCCGACATCGGTGCCGGCGAGACGCTGAGCGGCCCGTTCGCCCAGAGCTGGGCCGAGGGCGGGCTGCGGATGAGCCGCGGCGAGGGCATCTTCTACGCCGATGGCCGCATGTTCATCGTCGACACCAGCACGGGCAAGGAGCCGAGCGGCCGGCTCGGCCGCGGCTACGGCGCGGTCTGGGTGCTGGACCTGTTCACCCAGCGGCTGCGGGCGCTGTTCGTCAGCGACAGCCAGATCGCGGCGCACAACCCGGACAACGTCACGGTCAGCCCGCGCGGCGGCGTGGTGCTGTGCGAGGACCCGGACGCGGCGCCGGCCGGCAGCCCGGACAATTACGGCCCGGGCACCCGGCTGGTCGCGCTGACCCGCCAGGGCGCGCCGTTCTACCTGTTGAAGAACAATGTCGAGCTGACCGCCGGCCAGATCGCCGACGCCGGCAAGACCATCGCCGAGGGCGACTACCGCGCCAGCGAGTTCGCCGGTGCGTGCTGGAGCCCGGAGGGGCGGACCCTGTTCGTCAACATCCAGACCCCGGGCATCACCTTCGCCATCACCGGCCCGTGGCAGCGCGGTCCGCTCTAGGCGGCGTCAGACGGCCTCTTCTTCCCCCAGCGCCGAGATCGTCCGTTCGGTCTCGGCGCTGCGGGCGCGGGCCACCTCGGTGATGGTGCGGCGCAGATCGGGGTGGGCGCTGGCCAGGGCCTGCAGGTCGCGGGCGGTCAGCGCCAGCAGCTTGCAGAAGGCGATGGCGGTGACGGTGGCGTTGCGGCGGCCGCTGATCAGCACCGCCATCTCGCCGAAGAAATCGCCGCGGCCGAGCCGGAACTTGCGGCCGCCGCGGCCGATCTCGACCGCGCCGGAGGAGATGAAATACATGGTGTCGCCGCGGTCGCCGGCCTGGACGATGGCCTCGCCCGGCACCGCGAAGATCGGCTTCAGCAGCTTGCAGATCTGGCCGATCCGCTCCTCCGACAGGCCCTGGAAGAACGGCAGGCGCCGCACCAGCTCGGCGGTGCTCAGGCCGAGGTCCAGCTGCGGCCGCTTCTGCAGCGTCTCGTACAGCCGGCCGACGTCGCGCTGCAGGTCCTCATAGATCTCGCCGCTGATGAACTGCTGGTTGCGCAGCTCGTCATATTCCGCCGATTCCAGCCGCAGCGCCGCCCAGCGCAGGAAGCGCTCGGACATCCGCCGCTCATAGTCCGGATATTGCAACCGCAGCGCCTCGATCGCGGCGACGCAGGCGTCGAGCCGGGTGGTCAGCACGGCGTTCAGCGACTGCCACACCTCGGCGCCGAGCAGCCGGCGCATCTCGGCCTCGGCGTGGCGCTGCAGCATCTCGATCATCATCCGCGCCACCTTCAGCATCTCCAGGCGGTCGGCGATGCCGCTGGACAGCGGCCGGTCCCAGCCGGAGTAGCGCTGCAACTGGATGGCCAGGCGGAAGCTGGGCCCGAAATCGATGTTGCGGGCGGCGGCGGCGAGATAGCCGGCCCGGCCGCCGGTCATCGCCGCATCGTGCAGCCGGCCGACCTGGGCCAGCAGGTCGACCGTGGTCCGGCGCGACATCAGCTTCTGGTCGAAATGCTCGACCACCAGGTCGCGCTCGCGGTTGGCCAGGGCCATCAGCCCCATCCGCTCGCGCTCCTTCGGATCGATCATGAAGGGCCGGCTGGCCAGGCCGCTGAGCCGGCTGCGATAGGCCTCGGCCGCCTCCTTCGCCACCTCCGGCGACAGATGCTGCTCCGCGGCGATCTCCTCGATCCGCTCGGCGATGCCCTCGCGCGCCTGGTGCAGGGCGCGGTCGCGCAGCGCCAGCTCGGTCGCGCTCAGCGCGTTCAGGCCGAGCGCGCGCATCACGATCCGCAGCGTGGTGGCGTTGATCAGCAGCGTCCACAGCACGAAGCCGGTGGCCAGCACCACCACGAAATGCGTCGCCTCGGGCCCGAGCAGCGGGTTCTCGCTGACCGCCAGGGCCAGCGCCAGGGTGACGGCGCCGCGCAGCCCGCCCCACAGGATGACGACGCGGTAGGGCGTGCTGATCGGCTGGCCGACCTTGAGCCAGGTCAGCACCGGCAGCAGCCCCCACAGCACGATCGCCCGGGCGGCGAAGGCGGCGGCGATCAGCACCAGCAGCAGCAGGCCGTCCTCGACCGTGGCGTCGCGCAGGAACTCCGGCACCAGCATGGCGGCGAAGATGAAGATCAGGGTCGAGGCGCAGAAGCCGAGCAGCGCCCACACCTTCTCCAGCCCCTCCCAGCCCTCGGCCGAGATCCGCACCCGGCCGGTGGAGCCGACCACCAGCGCCACCGTCACCACCGCGACCACGCCGGAGACGTGCAGGTAGCGCTCGGCCACGATGTAGGCGATGTAGGGCAGCGCCAGGGTGAAGGCGACCTCGGCCACCGGGAACCGGTTCAAGGGCCGCATCACCATGAAGGCCAGGCGGCCGGCGATGAAGCCGAACAGCCCGCCGCCGATGAAGAAGCGCAGGAACAGCAGCGGCGCGCCGCCGGCATCGGCCTCGCCATGGCCGTCGCCGCCGGAGGTCAGCAGGCCGACCAGCACGATGTAGAGGGTGATGGCCGCGGCGTCGTTGAGCAGGCTCTCGCCCTCGACCAGGATGGTCAGGCGCCTTGGCGCCCCGGCGTCGCGGAAGATGCCGATCACCGCCGCCGGGTCGGTGGTGGCGACGATGGCGCCGAGCAGCAGGCACAGCAGCAGCTCGTGGCTCGAAGTGCCCCACAGCGCCACCCCGACCACCAGGCTGCACACCAGCACGGCGACCACGGCGAGGGTCAGGATCGGCGCCATCTCGTCCATCATCCGCCGCACATCCATGTGCAGCCCGGCCTCGAACAGCAGGATCGGCAGGAAGATGTGCAGGATCGCCTCGGACCGGATCTCGCCGCCGGTCAGCGCATGGGTGAACTCCGACAGCGGCCCGCCGCTGCCGATCGCGCCGGTAGCGCTGGCGACCGAGCCCAGGGCGATGCCGAGCCCGGCGATCAGCACCGAATGCGGCAGCGACAGCCGCGCCGCCAGCGGCTGCAGCAGCGCCACCAGCACGATCAGGACGGAAATGGCGAGCACCGCCAGGGCGATATCGGGCATGGCTTCCCATCGGCAACGCCGGATCCGCCCGGCACGGCGATACTACACGAGCAGCGCCGCCTGTCGCCGGTGATGGTGGTCACTGAAGGCTGAGATCAGCCCGGCGCGTCGCCGCTTGCAAACCATGAAGTCCTGTCGGCGGGACAGCCGGGCACCGCCGGCGGAATCGGCTGGTCCTTCGGCCGGGCTTCGTCGAGGGTCAGAGCACGAAATCCGCCACGACGAGCCCGATGGCGCCGGTGAGCTGGATGTGGAAGTCCGAGGCGCCGTCACCGTCGACATCGCCGGCGACGGTGGTGACCCCCGGGGCGGTGAAGGCGAAGCGAAGCTGTCCGGCCACGCCGGTGTAGAGGCCGCTGCCGATGAAGCTGAAGGCCTGGTCGCCGGGCGCGCCGGTGTTCGCGTCGATCAGCGACAGGTCGATCCTGTCACCCTGGGCATGGCTGAAATCGGCGATCCGGTCGGCATTGGCCCCGACCACGCTGTCCGCGGTCGCGGCATAGGAGAAACGGTCTGCCCCGGTCCCCCCCGTCAGCGAGTCCTTGCCGGCGCCGCCGCCGAGCACGTCATTGCTCTCAAAGCCGTTCAGCGCATTGGCCCCGCTGCTCCCGGTCAGCGTATCGCCGCCCTGGCTGCCGTTGACGTTCTCGATCGCGGCGAAGGTGTCGCCCGCGGCGTTGCCGCCGCTGCCGGTGCCGGTGGCGAGATTCACCGTGACGCCGGTGGCCTCGCCCCAATAGCTGGCGAGGTCGACGCCGGCGCCGCCGTCCAGCTTGTCCGCGCCGCCGCGCCCGCGGAGCACGTCGCCGCCGTTCCAGCCCTGCAGCGTGTTGGCGCCGGCATCGCCGGAGAGGGTGTCGCTGCCCTGGCTGCCGCTGAGGTTCTCGATCCCGACCAGGGTGTCGCCTTCGGCCGCGCCGCCGCTGCCGGTCGCCGCAGCGAGGTCGACGACGACGGCTTCCGGACGCTTGTAGTAGCTGGCGGTGTCGATGCCGGCGCCGCCGTCGAGCTGGTCGGCACCCTCTTCGCCATAGAGCACATCGTTGCCGTCGCCGCCGTTGAGGATGTCCTCACCATCGTGCCCCAGCAGGATGTCGGTGCCGCCGAGACCGCTGAGGACGTCGTCCCCGCCCCGGCCGTCGAGCAGGTTGTTCCCGGCCGAGCCGGTCAGGATATCGTTGACGAGGAAGGCGCCGTAGGCATTCTCGATGCCGGAGAACACGTCGCCCGCGGCATCGCCGCCGCTGGCGGTGCCGGTGCTGAGATTGATCGTCACGGCGGCGGAGCCGGCATAGTCGATCAGGTCGATCCCGGCGCCGCCGTGGAGCTGGTCCGCCCCGTCGCTGCCCGTCAGGTGATCGTCGCCGGCCCCACCGATCAGCGTATCGTTGCCGGACAGCCCGCTGAGATCGTCATTGCCGTCAGCGCCGTTGAGGACATTGGCGACACCAATGCTGCCGATGAGCGTGTCCCCGCCCAGGCCACCGATGATATTCTCCATATCGACACAGCTGTCGCCCGCGGAGTCGTTGCCGCCGCCGGAGCCGACGCCGTTGGCGAGGTTGAGGACCACCCCGGCGATGGCGCCGGCATAGCTGACGGTGTCGATGCCGCTGCCGCCTTCGAACCGGTCCGCGCCGGCGCCGCCGGTCAGCACGTCATCGCCGTTGCCGCCGACCATCCTGTCGTCGCCGAGGCCGCCATCGATCAGATCGATGCCGCCGCCGCCATGGATGATGTCGTTTCCGCCGAGGCCGTTCAGGGTATCGTTGAAGGCCGTCGCCTGCGGGATATCGGTGTAGCCGGGCGGGAGGACCACCCCGTCGCCGAGCAGATGGATCAGATCGTTTCCCGCGGTTCCGTTGACGACGGCCATTCTCGAACTCCAACTGGACAGGCGCGGCACCCGCACCGGCGGTCATTCTGCATAAGATCGTCTGTGGCGCATCTCCCAGATGGGAGAGCGCGGACAACTCTCTTCGCCTGGAGCCCCTACCCCGCCACCTTTTTCACCTCGAAATGCCCGGGCGGATGGGCGATGGCGTCCTGGGCGGCGACCAGCTGGATCTCGCGCTGGCCCGAAAGATGCGTCGCCTCCATCACCGCATAGACGGTGCCGGCGGTGCGGCCCAGCGCCACGGCCGGGTCGCCGCTCCTCAGCCAATGCGCCAGGAACAGCGCCGCGGTGATGTCGCCCGAGCCGTTGACCGAGATCGGCAGCCGCGGCGTCGCCACGATCCAGGCCCCGTCCGGCGCCACCGCCAGCATCTCGATCACGTCGTCCGGCGCGTCGCGGCGGATCAGGCTGGTGACCAGCACGATCTTCGGCCCGGTCGCCTGCACCTTGCGGGCCGCCGCCAGCGCGTCGTCCAGCGTCGCGATCGCCCGGTCGTCGCCGACCCCGGCGCCGAGCCCGGCCAGGAACTCCAGCTCGAACTGGTTCGGGGTGATGATGTCGGCCTGCGGCACCGCCTTGTCGCGCATGAACTCCGGCAGGCCGGGGCGGACGAAGAAGCCGCGGTCGACATCGCCCAGCACCGGGTCGCAGCAATACACCGCCTGCGGGTTCGCCGCCTTCACCTTGGCCACGGCGTCGAGCACGACATGGCCGAGCGACACGTCGCCCATATAGCCGGACAGCACGGCGTCGCAGCCCGGCAGCACGCCGCGCTCCTCGACCCCGCGCAGCACCTCGGCGATCTGGTCGGCCGGCAGCACCGGGCCGCGGAAGCTGCCATATCCGGTGTGGTTCGAAAAATGCACGGTCAGCACCGGCCAGACATCGATGCCGAGGCGCTGCAGCGGGAACACCGCGGCGCTGTTGCCGACATGGCCGTAGGCGACGGAGGACTGGATCGACAGGATGGCGGTCACGGGTCGGCTTTCTTTCGTTCGGTGTCGGTAGGTTGGGTTCGCCCTTGCGAACCCAACAATGGCTCGGGCTGCGGGATGTTGGGTTCGCGTCGCGAACCCAACCTACGCCGCGGCCAAACTCAAATCCGGATCGCTCCTGAGCAGATCCACCAGCACCCGCAGCCCCCGCTCCAGCTCCTCGGCATCGGCGGCGGCAGTCAGCGTGATGCGCATGGCGTGCGGCGTCTCGGCCCGGCCGGGCACGAACAGCTCGGTCGAGGTCATGGCCAGGCCGCGCAGCCGCGCCGCCGCCACCACGTCCTGCGCCCGCCACGGCTCCGGCAGCTCGAGCCAGATGTGGAAGCAGCCGGGCTGGCTGTGCCAGGTCAGCCCCTCCAGCACCCGCGCCGCCACCGCGTGGCGCGCCTTGGTCTCGCGCCGGATGCGGTCGGCCAGCACGTCGCAGGTGCCGTCCTCGATCCAGTCGGCGACGATCTGCCCCATCACCGGCGGCGCCATCCAGTTGGTGGCGCGGGCGGCGGAGCTGAAGCGCCCGAGCCGGTCGGACGGCATGGCGGCGAAGCCGATGCGCAGCGACGGCGCCATGCTCTTCGACGCCGCGGTGATGTAGATGCTGCGCTCCGGCGCGAAGCTGGACAGGGCCGGCGGCGGGTCCTCGGCGATGGTGCCGTAGATGTCGTCCTCGACGATGGTGATGCCGAGGTCGCGGCACAGCTCGGCGATCGCCTTGCGGCGCTCGACCGACATGGTCTTGGTGGTCGGGTTGTGCAGCGTCGGGGTGGTGTAGAGCAGCCGCGCGCCCGAGGCGCGGGCCGCGGCCTCCAGCGCCTCCGGGATCATCCCCTCCCCGTCCATGGCGACGGCCTTGAGCGACAGGCGCAGCAGGCTGGACAGGGCGCGGACGCCGGACCAGGTCAGCTCCTCCACCAGGATCGGGTCGCCGGGGTCGCAGAACGCCATCAGCGCGGCGGTGATGGCGTGCTCGGCGCCGCTGGTCACCAGGACGCGCTCGGGCCCGACCTCGATGCCGCGGCGGCGGATCCACTGGGCCCCGGCGGCGCGGTGCTCCCACCGCCCGGTATGGGCCTGGTAGTTGATCAGCTCGCCGAGCGCGTTCGACCCGGCGATGCGGCGCATGGCCTCGGCGTATTCCGGGGCGACGACATGGCTGGGCGGCCGGTTGACGCCGAGCTCGATGGTCTGCGGCCCGCCGACCGCCGGCATGTCGAGCGTGGCCTGGGACCGGGCGCCGGCCTTGACGAAGCTGCCGCGCCCGACCTCGCCGGCGACGAGGCCGCGGCGCTCGGCCTCGGCATAGGCGCGGCTGACGGTGCCGACGGTGACGCCCAGCCGCCAGGCGAGGTCGCGATGGGTGGGCAGCCGCTCGCCGACCTTGAGCCGACCGGCATAGACGTCCTCGGCGATGGCGTCGGCGATGCGGAGATATTTCGGCCCCGCGCGGTCGACCAGCGACGGCATCCACATGGCGGCCTCCTCTTGTGTCGCGCCCATTGTGTCACGATTGTCTCGATCCGCATCAGAGCACGATCGGGACAATCGGGACAAGGAGGGGTGGGATGCAACGCGGACAGGGCAGGATTGTCGGGGTGCGGGAATGTAGCGCTAGGCTATGAGCCCCTGACAAGCCACCGAAATGAAGAACCCCGTCATATGTGCTTTCCGACCAAACTGAGCACGTGCCAATGATGGCGAAGCCCCGTCAATCACGAGGGAAGCATTACCAGTTCGGAAGCGCAAAGCAGCCTGTCGATTTGCTAGGCCGGTAAATAGTGGACGAAATCCATAACCTCGCCCGTGATCAAAGCCGAATCGAGACGCACCGTCTGTCAGGGCGAGACGAAGCGCCTCAGAATGATCATCAAGTTTCCGGTACTCCGGCGCTTCCCGCAATGTAGCAAGAAGTCCAACACCCCGATCCGAGACGACGAATTCAAAAACTCCCGGTAAAGCGTGAAATGCAACTATTCCACTATCCTGTACTCCAGAATGCTCAATTATGTTACTGCGAAATTCTCCCATCGCCGCAATCATTTGCGAAGACCAATCGCTAGACAATCCGGCACCGATAGCCGCACGCTTCGCCTCGATCGCGAAAGCCACCCAATCCTGCTCGATGGTCTCTCTACCGGTCTTCAGGACCCCTAACGATCTCTCCGCTTGTGAAGTCCAACGTGAGCTCTCCGATACAATTGCCCTACCCAACCCAGCAAAGGAGCTCACGTCAAGCCAACCTCCACGCATCGAAGGCGGGCCGACACCGGCAGCATAAAGCTGATACAGTTCAAGTATTGGTCCTAATTGTTTTCCGATAAAAGAAAAATCGAATTTCTCTACATTTAAAACTCCTCGCGCCGCAGCAAAAGCTAGATCATCTACCGCTTTGAAATCGAGCAGCCGAACCGTGGATCTATTCACGAAGCCACTCACTTTCCGCTGATCACCGAGACACTAAGCAAGCGGATCAGCTCAGTCATCAGATTCACGTTATGCTCAAAAGCATCATCGACCCCTTCCTCAGGTGGCGTTGGAATATGCTCCCAGCTGATAGCTGCGTTTTCATCGATTATCGCGTTTCGACGATTCACAGCTCTCATGAAAGCCGACGTATCCAGCACGACAACTTTATCAAAGGCTTCGACCAGTACCGGCAGCATCTCCAATCCACCTCTGATGACGATAGTTAACGGACGATCGATGCTGTGCGCTAATCTAGCCAGCCACCCCGCATGAACCTCGCAGCGACCGAGCCGACCGGAGCCCGTCGTAAATTCATAAGCTAAATGGGTGATCTCTGGTCGCTCAGCGACGAAGTCTATCCACCGCTCGTTGTCTGTATCGGAGCGTGCATTCACGTGAAGTGCGGATGGCATTCCAGCCTGCAGGAACTCGTCATTCACGAGCGCTATGCGTTTCATTGAATGCAGATCATCCCAACGTGGCCTATTCGCAAATAGGCTATAATTCGGCGTCGTTACAAGGCTCACACCAAGCCGACGCAAGGCCAAAATTGCAGATACCCGTGCCTCACGGCCATATCTCCACCACCGCTCCAGCGGCTGATCCTGATCTATCCCGGACAGGATGATTGTCGTGTTGGGTCCAAGGCGGAACCTCTCGCGTAGCTCGACCTCGCTTGTGAACTTTGGAGCACCAGTCATCCTGTGTAGCAAGCGGTACAAGGGCAGAGCCACAGCAGGCCCACAGTAGAGCCGGCTCCGGCTATTTCCATGATAGATCAAGGGCACCATATTCGGAAGATCAGGCGGTTCCAGATGAGGCGCACGCGGCACGTTGTTGAAATCGAAGCCACCAATTTCGCGAATCTTTTGGGTGAAATGAAATGCTTTTAGTCGGCACATCTGTGCGCAGTCATCAGACCGATTGCAACAGTGAGCTAAACAATCAAAAAGCTTAATCTTTGCATGCAATCCGCCGCAGACAGAGAGGTCTGGGCAACTAGAGCAACCAAGAGAAGAAGTACGGTCTGGCGACTCCCATAACTTTCGTTCGCGACGACGATTCCTTGCCTCGATCTTCGCAGGATCGTGTGGATGCGGAATCAGCAAAGCGTGACCTCCGCTACAGCCGATAGCTCATGGACATCCTGGACGATGGCGGTTGCCACTCCACACGAGTCCTCGACCGCCTGATAAATATCAGCGGGCGGCGCATCAACTTTTGCCACAATGGAGAGGACGTCACGAAACACGAGCGATTGACCGCTGATCTCTACGATCAGCTCCTGGCCAATCTCGATTTTAGCGTTCGGCCTCACATCAATAGGGAATGTTGGTCGATCTTCGATAGGTACGCGCGTAAACAGATCGCATGTCCCGAGACGCACGCGTGCCAGATCCAGGTGTTTTTCGAACGCTCTGCTGATTCTGCCGATGAAATCGACACCCACTTTAGACTCCTTCGAAAAGTGGCCTATAGTGCTTGTTGCGCCCCATGCTCAACTCGATCACGATCCCCGCTTGTGCAAGCGCGGACAACCGATTGTTCCAAGCCGTTTGCTTCACACCCTCATCGCTGCCAAATTCTCTTTGAAGCAGAGCCGCATCCAGTTCTCGACGCTCCGATATAAGATCGAAGATCTTCCTTTGCTTGGCTTCCAAGCGCCCAAGCACCCGGACATCGGAGATGGTACCGGCGTCCGCCACTTTGCAGGAGAGAATTGCGTCTCCACGCGATTGAAGAATATCATCAAGCTCTTCAGTCACAATATCATTGGCATTCGCCACGACCGGATAGAACTTCGATCTGCGCCCACGAACGATATCGCGAAATGCAACCACACTCTCACGAAGGAAGCTAGCTGTGGCGACGCTGATAAGCTCGAAATCCAAGAGAACCGGCTCCGGGGACTCCGGCTCGCGCGCCGTAAGCACTACCAGTTTGCCCGCTAACCCACGCCCGCCGATCGCGCCAGCGCACACATCCGACTCCGCTTGATTCTTGATCGAGATACGCATTCTCATCAATCTCATCAGATTTTCATGACGATTATGAGGGACTCATTCTTAGAGTCTGTTTTGAAAATCAGGGATGAGTGTTTCGTCGGATGAGAATTCCGCCCATGGCGACGAGGATCATCGCGTGCGAGACGTCGATGCGCTTTTCGTAGTCGCGGACGAGGCGGCGCCATCTGG
>NZ_JBQJIK010000055.1:0-55788 GCF_052078665.1 Inquilinus sp. CA228
TTCAGGCCCTCGGCCTCGCCTCCGTCGCCGACCCGCTCACCGCTTAATCCCCCGAACCGCCGGATACGGACCCGTATGTCCGGTGGTGTGGGAGGGGGGAGCCGCGAGGCTTCCCCCTATCCCGATATTCCCGGCCGTCCAGGTAGTCCGCCAGTGGGCGGTCATGCCCCACGATGTGATCGCTCAGATCAAAGACAACCTTGAGCCGAGGGTGACGCAGCGCCTCCTCCCTGGAGAGAATGCGGCCCAGGCCTCCCGAGGCCCAAGCTGTCTGTTCAGGGCCGACGATGCCGACATTGTATTGGCCGTCATCCGACCAAAGCTGGAACGCGAAGGCGACGCGATCCTCGGGCGACGCGGCGTCGTCCCAGTCTCCCAACCCGACGATCATCTCCACCCGAGGGTGCCGAGGACCACGCGTCAGCATCGCGCGATAGATCGCGAAGGCTTCGCCATCGCGAGCCACAAAACGGACCAGCCGGGTGCTGGGCAGGCCGCAGCAATCGCAAGAGGTGAGAATCGGCTCGACGAATTCGATCTCGTACACGACGTCCCCCACGCCATCGGCCAAGCATCGCTCGTTGCGGCCGATGGCGCGAGTCCCGTCACGCGGGTGCCCTCCCACTAGACTTCCCAAACTGTCATGCCCGGGCTTGACCCGGGCAGCCAGGAGGTCTCGACAGCCTCTGGATTGCCGGGTCAAGCCCGGCAATGACAGTGAGGGGATGAACGGCCTAAGGCTGGTCCCGCTTCAGGTCCAGCCAGTCCCGCTCGGCCTCGGTCAGGTTGGCCGACAGGCCCTCGATGTTGCGGCGGCTCTCGTCCAGCGTGCGCGGGCCGGACAGGGCGAAGGTGGCGAAGGGCTGCGACAGCACCCAGGCCATGGCGATCTGGACCGGGCTGGTGCCCTTGGCCTCGGCCAGGGCGATGGCGCGGCGGCGGCGCTCGAAATTGTCCTCGGCGTGCCAGCTGTGGGCGATCTCCGGCTCCGCCGCCGCCCGGGACGGGTCGCCGCGCTCGGTGAAGAAGCCGCGGGCGGTCGAGGACCAGGCGAACAGCACCGTGCCGCTCTCCTCCAGATGGCGCAGCCACTCCGGGTCGCGGGCCGAGACGCAGCCGGCCCAGACCGGCTGCACCATCCGGGCCAGGGCCAGGTTGTTGCTCAGCACCGTGAAGCCGGCCTTGCCGTTGCGCCTGGCGTAGTCGTTGGCCGCCCGGAACCGCTCCAGGCTCCAGTTCGAGCCGCCGAACACGCCGATCCGGCCCTCGCGGTGCAGCGCGTCGAGCACGTCGACGAACTCGCCGACCGGCACCTCCGGATTGTCGCGGTGCAGGAAGTAGATGTCGACGCGGTCGGTGCGCAGCGCCTCCAGGCTCCGCTCCAGCTGGCTCCGCGCCGCCGCCGGCGTGCAGTGCGGCGTGTGCGCGCCCTTGCCGATCAGGACGATCTTGTCGCGCAGGCCGCGGCTGGCCAGATAGTCGCCCAGCAGCCCCTCGGCCTGGCCGTCGACATAGATCCGGGCGGTGTCGAAGCAGTTGCCGCCGCGCTCGACATAGTCGTCGAACAGGGCGGCGGCCGCGCCGGGATCGCGCTGGTTGTCGACGCCCATCACCATGCGGGCGACCGGCTTGGCGACGCCCGGAATCGTGCCGTAGATCATCTCGCTTCCCCTCACTCGGCCCGCCAGCAGGCCACGCCCTGCGGCGGCACCCGCAGCCCGCCCAGCAGGTAGCGGCTGGCATCCGTCACCGGCGCCGCCCAATCGATCTCACCATAGTTGAAGGCGAAGGTCAGCCCGCCGCGGCGGCGCAGCCGCACCGCCTCCGGCAGCTCGACCAGGTCCAGCCCGGCGCGGCCCAGCAGATCGGCGACGACGCCGCGCAGCAGCGCCGGGTCGGGCCAGCCGGCCAGGTAGGAGCGCTGGCCGTCGCCGACCAGGGCCGGGGCGCCGTCGGCGAAGCTGGCCTGCGCCGGCAGGTCGGTCTCCAGCCATTCGCGCCAGCGCCGGATCGATCCCTTCAGCCCGGCGCCCTCGACCGGCTCGGCCAGGTTCGGGCGCAGCGAGGCGACCTGGATGACCTTGAGCGGCAGCAGCTCCTGCAGCAGGCCCGGCGGCAGCCCGTCCGGGATGGCGAAGTCGTGGGTCTTCGAGCCGGTGCGCGGGCCGAACAGGGTGACGGCGTCGGTCGCGGCGAAGGCCTGCCGCGCGGCCTCGGACACATGCGCCAGGGACGGCACCACAACCGCTTTGTACCCGGCCAGGGAGGCGCCGGGGCGGACGATGTCGACATCCAGGCCGAAGCGGCGGATCGCCTCGTACCAGCGGAACACCAGGTCGGTGTAGCGGAAGTCGCGACCCTGCGGCTGGATCCGGGTGATCCAGGAGGTCTCGTAGTCGAACACCAGCGCCACCGGGGCGGGGGCGGAGGCGGGCAGGGCGCCCAGCCGCGCCAGCTCCTGCCCGACCTGAGTCGCCTCCTGGCCGCCGGGGGACAGCTTGCGGTCCGGCCGGTTCAGCCCGGCATGCATCTGCTCCTGCGCGAAGGGGCATTGCCGCCAGCGGAAATAACTCACCACCTCGGCGCCGTGGGCCAGCGCCTCCCAGCTCCACAGCCGGACCATGCCGGGCTTCGGCACCGGGTTCCAGGCGGCCCAGTTCACCGGGCCGGGCTGCTGCTCCATCACCCACCAGCGGCCGCGGCCGACGGCGCGGTACAGGTCGTGGTTGAACGGCGCCAGGTCGGGGTGCGAGGTGCGGGCCCAGCGCGCCCGCTCGTCATCGTCGCAGGCGATCTTCTCCAGCGTGCCCAGCGGGTAGCTGTCCCAGGACGCGACATCCAGGTCCTCGCCCACCGGCCAGTGGTCGAACTCCTGGAAGAAGCCCATGAAGTTGTGGGTGACGAAGCGGCCCGGCGAATGCTGGCGGATGATGCCGACCTGCATCCGGTTGTAGGCGGCGACCTGGTCCGAGGCGAAGCGCCAATAGTCCAGCCGCGCCGCCGGGTTGGTCTCGGTCACCGCGCCGACCGGGGCGATGATCTCGTCGAAGCCGCCGACCTCCATCGACCAGAACACGTTGCCCCAGGCCTGGTTCAGCGCGTCCGGCGTCTGGTAGCGGTGGCGCAGCCAGGTCTGGAAGGCGGCGACGTCCTCGGGCCCGTAGGACAGCACGGTGTCGTGGCAGCCGAACTCGTTGTCGGTCTGCCAGCCGGCGACCGCGTCATGGCCGCCGTAGCGCCGCGCGACTTCCTCGGTGATCCGCGCGCTCTCCTGCAGCCAGACGCGGCTGGAGAAGCTGGTGTGTCGGCGCGAGCCGAAGCCGCGGGTGCGGCCGTCCTCGCCGACCGGCAGGATGTCGGGGTGGCGGTCGACCAGCCATTTCGGCGGCGTCGCCGTCGGCGTGCACATCACCACCTTCAGCCCGGCGGCGCCCAGCGTGTCGATGGCGCGGTCCAGCCAGCCCCAGTCGAAGCGCCCCGGCTCCGGCTCGATCCGCGACCAGGCGAATTCGGCGATGCGGACGAAGCTGATGCCGACCTCGCGCATCCGGCGGGCATCATCCTCCCACCACTCTTCGGGCCAATGTTCCGGGTAATAGCAGACGCCGAGCATTCGGAAGCCTCGTCGGAAACGGAAGTTGGGGGGCGCTACTTCACCGCGCCGGCGGTGATGCCGGCCACGAAGTAGCGCTGCAGGAAGATGAAGACCACGAGCATGGGCAGGGTCAGCAGCATGGCCCCGGTCATCAGGGCGCCCCAGGGCACGACATTCAGCCCGATCAGGCTGCCCAGCGCCACCGGCGCGGTGCGGGCCCCCGGCTGGGTCGCGACCAGCAGCGGCCACAGGTAGTTGTTCCAGGAGGCGAGGAACAGGATGATCGCCAGCGCCGCCATGCTGGGCCGCACCAGCGGCAGGGCGATGGTGAAGAAGATCCGCCCCTCGCGCGCGCCGTCGATGCGGGCGGCGTCCAACAGCTCCTGCGGCAGCGACAGGAAGGTCTGGCGCATGAACAGCACGCCGATCGAGTTGAACAGCGGCGGCACGATCACCGCGATCCAGGTGTTCGACAGGCCCAGGTCGCGCGCCACCAGGACGTATTGCGGGATGATCACCACCGCATAGGGCACGGTCAGCGTCGCCACCAGCAGGCTGAAGGTCGCCTGCTTGCCGACGAAGCGGAATCGGGCGAAGGCGTAGCCGGCCATGCTGGTCAGCATCAGCGACAGCACGGCCGAGACGGTGGCGATGCCGATCGAGTTCAGCATCGCCCGGCCGAAGCTGGCGGTGTCGTCGAGGAAGGCCAGGTTCTCCCAGAAATTGCCGCCGGGGGTCAGCGGCAGCTCCGGCGAGAAGATGGCGTAGTCCGGCAAGGTGGCGAAGATCACCATCAGGTACAGCGGCGCCAGCCACAGCAGCGCCACGGGCGCCATGCCGCCGGTCAGGGCCCAGGCGCCCCAGCGCCGGCGCGAGGTCATCGAGCGGGGCATGGCCATCCTCACGCCTTCCGGTTGCGGGTGAGCATCAGGTTGAGCGCCGCCATCACGGCCGCCATGCCGGCGATGGTGTAGGCGATCGCCGCGGCGTAGCCGAAGTTCAGGCTGACGAAGCCCTGCTTGTACAGGTAGGTGCCCAGCGTCTCGGTGGCGCCGCCCGGCCCGCCGCGCTCGGTGATCAGCCAGGGCTCGGTGAACAGCTGCATGGTGCCGATGATCGACAGCACCAGGCAGAACACCAGGATCGGCTTCAGCAGCGGCAGGGTGATGCGGAAGAAGCGGTCGACCGGCGAGGCGCCGTCGATCGAAGCCGCCTCGTACAGGTCGCGCGGGATCGACTGCAGCCCGGCCAGCAGGATGATGGCGTTGTAGCCGGTCCAGCGCCAGGTCACCGCCACCATGATCGTGGCCATCGCCGCGTCCGGGTCGTGCAGCCAGTCGACCGGGGCCAGGCCCAGCGCGGCGAGGCCGTGGTTGACGGCGCCGAACTGGCCGTTGAACAGCAGCCGGAACACCACCGAATAGGCGACGTCCGAGACCACCACCGGGGCGAAGAAGGCGAAGCGGTAGATCGGCCGCAGCTTCAGCAGCGGCGAGTTCAGGGCCACCGCCAGCAGCGTCGCCAGGACCAGCATCACCGGCACCTGGATCACCAGGATGGTCAGGGTGTTCTTCAGCGCTTCCTGGAAGGCGCGGTCCACCAGCAGGCGCCGCCAGTTGATGCCGATGTTCCAGGCCCAGGGATTGACCCGCGTGTTCTGCAGCGACAGCAGCGCCGAATCGATGATCGGCCAGCACCAGAACACGGCGAAGACCAGCAGATAGGGCGCCAGGAACCAGTACGGCGCCAAGGCGTGGCGCCGGCGCCGCCACCCGAGGCTGGCCTCCGGCGGCGCGGCGGCCGGGGCCCCGCGTATCCGTGGGGCCTGGAGGCCGCCTCGGGTGGCGGCTCCCATTACTCGGCGACCGGCAGGCCGGTGGCGGCGGAGATCTGCTCGGCCGCCTCGTCCAGGGTCTCCTTGGCGGATTTCGAGCCGCCCTTCAGATAGGCCAGCAGGATGCCGTCGGCGATGTTGTCGGCCTCGGCGAAATACTGGGTGCCGCGCGCCGGCTTGATCTGCGACAGGGTGTTCAGCACCACTTCCCAGACCTTCTGGCCGCCCCAATAGGGAAGCGGCTGCTGGACATAGGGATCGTTGACCGCCTCCGGCAGGGTCGGCACCAGGCCCGAGGCCTTGAGCTGGGTGATCTGGCTGTCCGGCCGGCCGTTCGCGAAGTTGATGAAGGCCAGCGCCGCCTGCGGGTTCTTCGACGAGGCCGGGATGGCCAGCGCGGAGCCGCCGAGATTGGCGGCGCGGTTGCCGCCGGCGGTGAAGGCCGGCAGCGGGAAGACGCCCCATTTGCCGCTCAGCTCCGGCGCGTTGCCGCGGACCGAGCCCTCGTACCAGGCGCCGAACACCGCGCTGGCCAGCCGGTTGGCCTTGATCGCCTGCAGGCTGCCGTCCCAGTCGCCCTCCATGAACAGGCCGGCATCGGTGATCTTCTTCACCGTCTCCAACGCCTGGACGCAGCCGGGCTGGGCGACCGTGACGGTCTCGCCCGTCTCATCGAAGAAGGCGCAGCCGGCCTGGTTGGCCAGGATGCGGAACCAGGTGGTGCTGGTCGCGCCGCTGTTGGTCGACAGGAACTTGACGTCGGGGCCGGCCTTGGCCTGCACCGCCTTGCCGGCGGCGATGAAGTCGTCCCAGGTCGCGATCTTGGCCGGGTCGACGCCGGCGGCCTCGTACATGTCGCGGCGGTAGAACACCACGACCGGGCCGGAATCCCAGGGCATGGCGTAGATCTTGTCGCCGACGGTCAGCTCGGCCAGCTTGAATTTCGGGAATTTGGCGAGGAGGTCGGCCTCCTTCGGATCGAGCGACTTCAGGTCCGCGAAGCAGTCCGGGAAGCGGGCCCAGAACACCTCGGATTCGTGGTTCTCGACCGAATAGACGTCCGGCATGTTGATGCCGCCGGCGGAGCAGCCGGCCAGGCCGCGGTCGTAGACCGGCTGGTTGCCGAGATCCTCCACCGTCACCTTGACGTCGGGATAGGCCTTGTTGAAGTCCGGCACCACGGCCTTCAAGGCCGTCGCCGCCACGTTCCAGCTCCAGACCGTGATCTCGCCCTTCACCTCCGACTGCGCCATCGCCGGCGCCGTCAGGGCCAAGACGGCCGCGCCGGCCAAGCCGGACATCATGCCGGCAATCCTGCCGAGTCTGCTCATAGGATCCTCCCTCGTGTCTGGTCCGACGGACGGGTCCGGCCTGCCAGAGGCGAACCCGCTTCGCGGAGCTTATCGTCGACTTGCGGGGGGAGTATGAATCCGATGGTTTCCGCATGTCGTCCCGATCAGGGACGAATTCTTCCGGGATCCTAAGGTCGACGATGAGCCGAGCCCAGACTGCGCGCATACCGAGGCTGCCGGGCCTGTCCGAGCACATCGTCAGCGCCGACACAAGGCGCGAGGTGCTGGTGATGCGGCGGGCGCACCAGCACAGCCAGATCGAGCTGAATCTGATGCTGGAAGGGGCCGCGACCTATCTGTTCAACGGCCGGCGGGCGACGATCGGGGCCGGCGACCTGGTGTTCTTCTGGGGCGCGATCCCGCACCAGACCATCGAGGTGTCGAGCCCGGCCAGCTTCGTCTGCCTGTACCTGCCGATCGAGATGTTCCTGAGCGCCGCGCTGGGGCCGCGGCTGAAAAGCGCGGTGCTGGGCGGCGGCATGATCGGCGATCGGGCGCCGCTGCCCTTCGACGCGGCCCAGTTCGAGCACTGGCATGCCGAGCTGAACCGCGGCGACGAGCGGATCACCGCCCTGGTGCGGCAGGAGATCGAGCAGCGGCTGCGGCGCAGCGACCTGTGCGGCTGGGAGGTGCTGAGCGACACCGGCGACGGCGCCGCCGCCTCGGAAGGCCGGCACGCCAAGGTCTGGGCCATGGCCGGCTTCATCGCCGCGCATGCCAGCGAGTCGATCTCGGTTTCCGACGTCGCCGCCTCGGTTTGCCTGCACCCGAACTACGCCATGGCGATCTTCCGCGAGGCGCTGGGCATGAGCATCGGCGGCTATCTCACCCGCCAGCGCCTGTACGTGGCGCAGGCGCTGCTGCTGTCGACCGACACCGACATCGTCACGGTCGCCTTCGAGGCCGGCTTCGGCTCGGTCTCACGCTTCTACGAGGCCTTCAGCCGCCACTTCGCCATGCCGCCCCGCCAGTTCCGCATCCTCTACCGCGGCGGCGGGTGAGGGAACCATGAGATCAGCCAGACAACGACCTGCCGCCTTCAGGCGCTTTAGGGCCATGGGCGGCGTGCTCGACTTCGCCGTCTTCGAAGAGAGCCTCGGTACGGAAGAGGAACTGTTCGAGGCCGTCGCTGCCGCCCTCGGGCGCAGAGCATCCTTCGATGCCGACAGGCTGCGGTCGCTCGGGGGCCGGCCGATCGACGAGCGCATGTTCTTCGGCGACTGGCACGACCACGAAAGCGGCGCGCTGCTTCGGCTGGGCCAATACGTCACTGCCGAGGGGAAGCATCTGCAGGATCCGAAGCTGCTGGCCCTAGACAGGGTGCATATCGTGTCCGGTGCGGCGATGCACCCGGAGCCCGGCGCAGGCGGGCAGTTCGCCTATGCGTTCTCGCGTCCGCCTTACCCGCTGCGGGCCAAGCCGCGACAGGTGCAGGCGGTGTTCGACGTGATCCGGGGCTTCATCCTGCCGCCCGGACATGACAGCGAGATCCTGGACTGGAGCAGCCCGCACCTTCCCGAGGTGTCGGACTATTTCGAGGCGGGCATGGACTGGTGGGGCGTGTTCCTGTTCAGCATCCGCACCCCGACGCTGCAGCGGCTGACCGTTATCGCGGGCTCCACGACCGATTGAGGGGCAGCCCGGCTACAGCCCGTCCTTAAGGCTCCAATGCCCGCCCCAGCGCGGGTCGGCCTCGTCGCGGACGTCCTGGAAGCGGATGTCGGCAGACAGGCGCATGATCCCGTCCGGGTCGTCGTTGCGGGTCGCGGCGTGGATCATGTAGGGGCTGTGCAGCACCACGTCGCCGGCGGCGTAGTCCGCGGCCAGCCAGCGGGTGCCGAAGCGATCGGCCATCGCCGGCAGGTCTTTCGAGATCCAGCCGGTCTCGGTCATGTTGCGGTTGTAGGCGCTGATCCGTTCCTCCGGCGACAGCTCGGCGTTCCTGCGGCCGAACTCCGCCTCCATTTCGCGGCCGAGGCGATGCGATCCGTCAAGGTAGAGCAGCCCGCCCATTCGCACCGGCACGTCGCCGATCGGGATCCAGGCGGTGACCAGCCGGTCGGTGCCGGCGCGCAGATAGATCAGGTCGTAATGCGCGCCGGTCGCGGCCGGGTCGCCGGGCCGGGTGAAGCGCAGGATCTTGCGCCGGTGCAGGGTGGAATTGCCGCCGATCAGCCGGTCGATGAATCGCCACAGCTCCGGCATCAGGCAGAAGGATTCGAAGGCGGAGGAGCGCACCAGCTCCATCAGCCGGCCGCGCGAGGCGGGGTCGGCCGGGCGGTCCGCGGTCCGGCCCTCGACGGGGTCGGAGCCCTCGGCCAGCAGGCCGAACTCGGCGAATTGTGCGAAGACGTGGCGGCGGAACTCCAGCACCGCCGCCCGCGGCAGCAGCGACCGCAGCCAGAGATAGCCCTCGGCATCGTAGCGCGACCGCAGGGCCGCGAGATCCTCCGCCGGCTCGCTCGGCGCCAGCCAGCCCAGCCGCGCCGGGCTGCAGTTCAGCGCATAGCCGTTCGACGACAGAGCGGACGGCAGAACGCCCATCTCCTCCTCCCATGACCGACGCGCCTGGGGGCGCTTGGCGGCCATCATGCCTCCCATGGTCCGGAATGTCGTCGCGTTCCGGTGGCTTTTTCTCCGGGATCCTCAGGTCGAGCCTGTGACATGAGAATTCTGGCGGGCGCGTAGAAATCTGTTTAATATCAAAGAGTTAAATCTACAACGCCACATTTCTTAGCCGAGGCTTAGAGAAACATGTCGGGGTTCCAGATGAAGCCAGCGCCTCTCCGCCCAGGTCCCGGAACGGGGGGCGATCGCTGATGGACCGCGCCTCCCAGGCCGCTCTGGCCAGCGTCTTCGTCGGGGCGCTGGTGCTGGGGCTCAAATTCCTGGCCTATTGGTTCACCGGCTCGGTCGCGCTCTATTCCGACGCGCTGGAGAGCATCATCAACGTGGTCGCGGCCGGCGCCGCCTTCATCGCGCTCAGGGTCTCGGCGCAGCCGGCCGACGCCAACCACCCTTACGGGCACACCAAGGCCGAGTACTTCTCGGCCGTGTTCGAGGGTCTGCTGGTGGTCCTGGCCGCGCTGTCGATCCTGCGCGAGGCGTATTTCGGCCTGCTCGATCCCCGGCCGATCGATGCGCCGGCGCTGGGCCTGGCGATCAGCGGGGTAGCGTCGGTCATCAACGCCGTCTGGGGCTGGGCCCTGCTGCGCTGGGGCCGGAGCCTTCGCGCCCCGGCGCTGGTGGCGGACGGCCGGCACGTGCTGACCGACGTCTACACCTCCGGCGGGGTGCTGGTCGGCGTCGGCCTGGTGGCCCTGACCGGCTGGCAGATCCTCGATCCGATCCTCGCCGCGATCGTGGCGCTGAACATCCTGTGGTCCGGCTACGTCATGGTCCGGGATTCGGTCGGCGGCCTGATGGACGAGGCGGTGCCGCCGGAGACGATGGCGCGCATCCGCGAGGCGATCGCCCGCACCGGCGGCGGCGCGCTCGAGGCCCATGACGTGCGCACCCGGCATGCCGGGCGGCTGACCTTCATCGACTTCCACCTGGTGGTGCCGGGCACGATGACCGTCTCCGAGGCGCACGACATCTGCGACCGCATCGAGGCGACGCTGAAACTGGACATCGGCGCCGACACGATCATCAGCATCCATGTCGAGCCGGAGGAGAAGGCCAAGCACGCCGGCGTGGCGATCGCCCGGAACCGGCCCCGCCAAACGGTGCCGGAAGCCTCAGCCAGCGAGACCTAGCCGGCGGCGGTGACCAGCACCTCGACCGTGCCGACGCCGTCGAACTCGGCCTCGGCCCGGTCGCCCGGCTTCACCACATGGACGCCGGTGGTCATGCCGGTCAGCACCCAGCTGCCGGCGGGCAGGTCCCGGCCGCGGCGGCCGAGATGCTCGGCCAGGAAGGCGAGGGAGGCGATCGGCCCGCCGCCGGCGACGCGGGCGGCGCTGCCCTCGCCGACCACCGTGCCGTCGACCCGCATCCGCACCGTCCAGTCCGACGGCGCCCGGCTGTCCCACGCCGCGATCGCGGGGCCGACCACGAGGCCGGCATTGTTGCCGAAATCGCTGGCCACGGCGCCGGGGCCGAGATCGTTCAGCGTCGCCAGCGGGCTGCCGGCGATCTCCATCCCGGCATGGACCGACTCGACGAAGGGCCGCATTTCCTCGATGGTGCGCGGCCGCGCCTCGGCCGGGATGTCGCGGCCGATCCGCAGCACGAATTCGGCCTCGACCGCGCCGAAGCCGCCCGGGATCACCGGGGTCTCGACCGGACCGCCGCGGGCGTCTCGCAGGTTGCGGGCGAAGACCGGGCCGGCCAGGCGCGGCGCGTCGTAGCGCGGCCGCCAGGTCTCGGCGATGCCGGCCACCTTCCAGCCGACCAGCGCATCGGTCCACAGGCCGATCGCCTCTTCCTGCACCGCATAGGCGGTGGGCAGGTCCGGCGGTAGCGTGCCGGGATAATCCGGCAGGGCGCGGGCGGCGCGGCGCGCCTCGGTGAAGGCGATGGCCAGGTCGCGGCTCGAACTCATGGCAGGCTCCGTCGGCTTATCTGGATTCTTGTGTATGGTAGTATGGGCTGTTATGCAAGGCGGCAACGGCATGCAGGATCCGGCGTGAAGATCGACCCCGCCCACAGCTTCGAATCCGCCGCGCACCGGCTGGAGCGCGAGCTGCGCCGCGCCATCGTGGCGCTGGAGCTGGCGCCCGGCGCCCGGCTGTCGGAGCAGGAGATCGCGCAGCGCTACGGCGTGTCGCGCCAGCCGGTGCGCGAGGCGCTGATCGCGCTGGCAAAGTCCCGGCTGATCGAGGTGCAGCCGCAGCGCGGCACCGTGGTGGTCAAGCTGTCGGTGCGGCGGATGGCGGAGGCGCGCTTCGTCCGCGAAACGGTCGAGGTGGCGCTGGTGCGCCGCGCCTGCGAGGGCTTCGACCGGTCCAGCCGCGAGCGCATCGACGACCTGCTCGACGCCCAGGTCAAGGCCGCCTCCCGCGGCAACCATGCCGATTTCCAGCGCACCGACGAGCTGTTCCACATCGCCATCGCCGAGGGCGCCGGCTGCGGCCTGGCCTGGATGGCGGTGGAGGACCTGAAGGCGCATATGGACCGGATCTGCACCCTGACGCTGCCGGGCGCCGAGGCGATGCTGCCGCTGGTCGACCAGCACCGCGCCATCATGGCCGCGATTGACGCCCGCGACCCCGACGCGGCGGAGCGGGCGATGCGCCATCACCTGACCGAGATCCTGCGCGCCCTGCCGCGGATCGAGGCCGAGCACCCCGAATTGTTCGACGAGCCCGCCCCGGGCCGAACCCGCTAGACGCGACCCCGATAGACGAGGACAGCATGAGCGACGCCCCGACCACCCGCCAGGCGGTGCATTACGAGCAGGCCGAGATGCTCGACGGCGAGGATCTGCGCCGGCATTTCCTGATCGAGCAGCTGATGGCGCCGGGCCGGCTGACCGCGACCTACACCCATTACGACCGCATGCTGGTGATGGGGGCGGTGCCGACCGACGCCCCGCTGGTGGTCGGCGAGGACCTGGCCAGGCTGGTCGGCAGCGCCACGCTGCTGGAGCGGCGCGAGCTCGGCCTGATCAATGTCGGCGGCCCCGGCCGCGTCACCGCCGACAAGACCGTGTTCGAGGTCGGGCCGCAGGACGCGCTCTATCTCGGCAAGGGCATCGCCTCGGTCGCCTTCGCCAGCGCCGACCCCGCCAACCCGGCGAAGTTCTACATCAACTCGACCCCGGCCCATGCCGCCCTGCCGTCGCGGGTGGTTGCCAAGGGCCAGGCGATCGTCAAGGAGCTCGGCGCGCCCGAGACCAGCAACCGCCGCACCCTGCACCAATACCTGCATCCCGAGGTGCTGCCGACCTGCCAGCTGCTGATGGGGCTGACCCGGCTGCACAGCGGCAGCGTCTGGAACACCATGCCGGCGCACACCCATGACCGGCGGATGGAGGCGTATTTCTACTTCGAGCTGCCGGCCGATGCGGTGGTGATGCACTTCATGGGCCGGCCGGAGGCGACGCGCCACCTGGTGGTGCGGAACGAGCAGGCGGTGCTGTCGCCGCCCTGGTCGATCCATTGCGGCGCCGGCACCGCCGCCTATGCCTTCATCTGGAGCATGGCCGGCGACAACCAGGCCTTCACCGACATGGACTTCATCGCCATGGGGGACCTGCTGTGAGCCTGTTCGACCTGACCGGCCAGGTGGCGCTTGTCACCGGGGCGCGCACCGGGCTCGGCCGCGGCATCGCCCTGGCGCTGGCCGAGGCCGGGGCCGACATCGCCGGGCTCGGCTCGCGCCCGATGCCCGACACCGCGGCGGCGATCGCCGGCACCGGCCGCCGCTTCGTCGAGGTGGTGCGCGACCTCGAGGATTCTTCCGGGCTCGACGCCGTGGTGGCCGACATCGTCGCCCGGCTCGGCCGGATCGACATCCTGGTCAACAACGCCGGCATCATCCGCCGCGCCGACCTGCTGGAGTTCAGCGAGGCGGATTGGGATTCGGTGATGGCGGTCAACCTGAAGAGCGCCTTCTTCCTCAGCCAGGCGGTGGCCCGCCACATGGTGGGGCAGGGCATCCAGGGCCGGATCATCCACATTGCCTCGGTGCTGTCCTTCCAGGGCGGCATCCGGGTGCCGTCCTACACTGCGGCCAAGCACGGCATCGCCGGGCTGACCCGGGCGATGGCGAACGAGCTGGCGCCGAAGGGCATCACCGTCAACGCCATCGCCCCCGGCTACATGGAGACCGACAACACCGAGGCGCTGCGCGCCGACCCGGTGCGCACCCGGCAGATCCTCGACCGCATCCCCGCCGGCCGCTGGGGCGTGCCGCAGGACCTGGCGACGGCAACGCTGTTCCTGGCCTCGCCGCACAGCGGCTACGTCACCGGGACGCTGCTGCCGGTCGATGGCGGCTGGCTGGCGCGTTGAAATTTTTCGATTGAATTTGTATCGAATTTGTGTCATAAAATCATATTCAATCGATTAAGATTGAAACTATATTTCGTTTCGTTTTATTCTCGTTGCTGCCGGTTCCGCGCTGTCCTGTCGATGGCGCGGAACCGGCATCACGCGTTTGATGCATTATCGATCCAATTTTCAGGAGCATTTCAGATGGAATCCTATCTCGCCACGATCATGGGCTGGGCCCCGAACTTCGCGCCGCGCGGCTGGGCCTTCTGCGGCGGCCAGATCCTGTCGATCGCGCAGAACACGGCGGTGTTCAGCCTGCTCGGCACCACCTATGGCGGCAACGGCCAGACCACCTTCGCGCTGCCCAACCTGTTCAGCCGGCTGCCGATCGGCGCCGGCAATGGCCCGGGGCAACCCTCCTACGAGCTCGGGGAGGTCGGCGGGACGCCGAGCACCACCCTGACCATCAACAACCTGCCGGCGCACACCCATACCGCGACCTTGTCCGGGCAACAGAAGGTGGCCACCACCGCCGCCAACACCACCTTGACCGCCGCGGCCGCCGATTCGATCCTGGGCGCGCCGAACTTCCTGGATTCAACGTCCGGCTCGACCGTCGACGTCAACACCTTCGCCGCCGGCGGCGCCAGCCCCTCGGTCTCCCTGGCGATCCCGGTCACCGGCACGATCGGCCCGACCGGCGGCAGCCAGCCCTTCGCGATCATGCCGCCCTATCTGGCGATCAACTGGATCATCTGCCTCGAAGGCATCTTCCCGCCGCGCAGCTAAGGGAGCGCCGCGATGCTCGCCGAGCTCAGCTTCGACGACTTCAAGGATCACCGTGGCCAGACCTTCGTGGTCGAGGGGCCGGGCGGGCGGGTGGAGGCGACGCTGGTCGCCGTCCGCCTCTCGCCCTACGAGTCGCCGGGCCTGCTGCGGCGCCACCCCTTCGCGATCCTGTTCACGGCGCCGCCGACGCCAGATCTCGGCGCGCAGGTCTACAACATCCGGCACCCGTCCAAGGGGCTGATGGAGGGCGTCTTCATCAACCCCGTGGTGCCGGCGGCGATGGATGCGCCGAAGGCCCAGGGCGTCCGCTTCTACGAGGCGGTGTTCGCCTGAGCAGGGCGCGGTCGAACGCGGCCAGGATCCGGTCCCGCAACGCATCGAGGCATCGGGCCAAGTCGCGATGCTCCCGGACCAGCGCCGCGATCGACCGCCTTTCTTCCGAAATCAGGTCGGAGCCCGACCTGACCGCATCGGCCAGCCGCGTCTCGGCGGCGTAGCGGCGGTGGTCCAGCGCGCCCAGCGCCGTGTCCAGGCGCATCCACTCCGCCAGTAGCTCCACCGCCGCGTCCGTGCCCCGCGCGTGCAGCCCCTCGATCGCCCGCCGCAGCGGCAGCCGGGCGGTGGTGTGGCTGCAGGCGAGCTGGGTGTCGCGTCGCCCGGCCGGGCACAGCGCCGGGCGGGCATAGCCGTCCGGCTCGACCGCATGGGTCAGCGGCTGCCCGGCCGCGTCGCGCGGCACCGCCTCGTGCACCATGCCGCAGACCACGGCGTGCGAGGCCGCGACCCGGTCGCGCAGCCGGTCCAGCTCGATGTCGTGCGCGACGGTCACGTCGCCTCCCGCGCCGCCGCGGCGTCGAGATGGATCTCCGGATGCCGGCAGCGGTGCAGGATGGTGGCCGGCCAGGCGGGCTCGAAGTCGCGGCTTTCCAGCAGGCGCCGCACCGCCTGCCGCTTGTGGCCGCCATGCAGGATCATCAGCGCCGCCCGCGACAGGCCGGCGATGGTGCCGAGGCCGACGGACACGCCCCGGCGCGGCACCTCGGCGATGGCGGCGAAGCCCGGGAAGGTCGCCATGTTGTCGCGCCGCGTCTCCTCCGCCAGCGCGACGATGCCGGTGCCGGCCTCGGCCGGGCTGCCCGGCGGATTGAAGGCGACATGGCCGTCGCTGGCGCCGCTGGCCAGCAGGAACAGGTCGATGCCGCCGGCGTCGCGGATCCGCCGGTCATAGGCCTCGGGCTCGGCCGGGGCCGGGCACCACACGCCCGCCGCCGGCAACTGCCGCGGCGCCGGCAGCTTGCCGTTCAGCACCGCCCGGATCTCCTGCTCGGCGAAGCGGCGGCAGCTGTAATGCGCTCGGGGATCGCACAGCACCGGATGCCCAAGCTCCTTGGCCGGCCCCTCGACCAGGTACTCGTCCATCATCACCAGGACCAGGCGCGACAGGTCGAACCGGGTCATCCCGGCCAGGGCGCCGAGCGCGGCATAGACCGGCGCGGCCGACCGCCCGGCCGGGCAGCCCAGCAGATAGGGCCGGCTCTCCTCCGCCGCGCGCTCGATCCCACCCAGGATGCGCTGGGCGACGGCGCGGCCCAGCGCGTCCGGCGTCGGATGGACGGTGACCGGGATGGCGATGGTGGATCGCATGGGCTGGTCCTGGCGGCCGACCGGGGCAGACGGCAGTGTGACAGGCCGGCGCCCGGCCGCGCAATCGCGGTGCCATTCAGCACTCCTGGCGCTGAATGCCATCACATCTTTCCGTTGGAACGCTGAAATCCGCGGGTCTAGGACAAGGGAGATCCCCGACACACAAAGGCGCCGTCATGGAATACCGTCTGCTCGGCCGCTCCGGCCTCAAGGTCTCCACCATCACCCTCGGCACCATGACCATGGGCGGGAAGGGCAATTTCGCCAAGGTCGGCACTGCCGGCGTGGACGAGGCGCGGCGGCAGGTCGACCTGTGCCTCGACGCCGGCGTCAACCTGATCGACACCGCCGACGTCTACTCGGCCGGCGGGTCGGAGGAGATCATCGGCGAGGTGCTGGGCGGCAGGCGCAAGGCCGGCGTGCTGATCGCCACCAAGGCGCGCTTCCCGATGGGCGACGGCCCGAACGACCGCGGCCTGTCGCGCCACCATTTGATCGAGGCCTGCGAGGCCAGCCTCAAGCGGCTGCGCACCGACGTGATCGACCTGTACCAGGTCCATCAATGGGACGGGCAGACCCCGCTGGAGGAGACGATCGACGCGCTCGACGCCCTCGTGCGCCAGGGCAAGGTCCGCTACATCGGCGCCTCGAATTATTCCGGCTGGCACCTGATGAAGGCGCTCGGGGTCAGCGACCGCACGCACCGCCAGCGCTTCGTCAGCCAGCAGATCCACTACACGCTGGAGGCGCGCGAGGCGGAGTACGAGCTGGTGCCGGTGTCGATCGACCAGGGCCTCGGCATCCTGGTGTGGAGCCCGCTGGCCGGCGGCCTGCTGTCCGGCAAGCACCGCCGCGGCGTGACGCCGGAGGGCACCCGCCAGCTCGCCGGCTGGGGCGAGCCGCCGATCCGCGACGAGGACCGGCTGTGGGCCATCGTCGACGCACTGGTCGGCATCGCCGAGGCGCGCGGCGTGTCCGGCGCCCAGGTGGCGCTGGCCTGGCTGCTGGGCCGGCCGGCGGTCACCTCGGTGATCATCGGCGGCCGCACCGAGGCGCAGCTGAAGGACAATCTCGCCGCCGCCGACCTGGTGCTGACGGCGGAGGAGCGGGCGAAGCTGGACAAGGTCAGCGCGCCGCCGGTGCTGTACCCCTACTGGCACCAGCTGCGCACCGCCAAGGACCGACTCGGGGCCGCCGACCTGTCGCTGCTGGGGCCGCATCTGTAGTCGGGTCGCGCGACCGGGCGGTCACGCCGGGACGCAGGCCGCCCCGGCGGGCGCGGGGCCGCGCAGCCACCGCTGGCCGAGCAGCGCGATCGCCAGCGCCGTGGCCCCGGCCGCGACCGACACCGAGAACCCGGCCGAGGCGCCGAACTCGTCGATGATCCGGCCGGAGGCGGAGGAGCCGACGGCCATGCCGATGCCGATCCCGGTCATCGCCCAGGTGATGCCCTCGGTCAGCTGCGACGGCGGCACCAGCCGCTCGATCAGCCCCATCGCGGTGATGATGGTGGGCGACACGGCGGCGCCGGCCAGGAACAGCACCAGCGCCAGCGCCGGGATGCTGTCGACCACCAGCAGCGGCAGCGTGGTCAGCGCCGCCAGGGCGATCGCCAGGACGAACTGGGTCGGCAGCGACAGCCGCGGCTTGATCGCCCCGAACACCAGCCCGACGATCAGCGAGCCGAGGGCATAGGCGGCCAGCACCAGGCTGGCGGCGGCGGTGGCGCCATGCGCCTCGGCGAAGGCGACGGCGGTGACCTCGGCGGTGCCGAAGATGGCGCCGACCGCGACCATGGTCAGCGCGATCACCCGCACCGATCCCAGCCGGACGACCGAGCGCCCGCGCCCGGCCTCCGGCGCATGCACCGGAGGCTCGGTCGCCTTCAGCCCGCTGAACAGCGCCACGCCGGCGGCCAGCAGCAGGGTCGCCGCCAGCGGCCCGGCCTCCGGAAAGACGGCGACGCTCAGTCCGATCGCGACGATCGGGCCGGACATGAAGATCACCTCGTCGACCACGGATTCGAAGGCGAAGGCGGTGCGCAGCTGCGGCGTGTCGCGGTACAGCTCGGTCCAGCGCGCCCGGACGAAGGCGGTCATGCTCGGCATGGCGCCGGCGCCGATCGCGAACAGGAACAGGGTCCAGTCCGGCGCGCCGAACCGGGTGGCCAGCATCAGCCCGGCCATCGCCGCCACGGTGACGATCGTGGCCGGCACCGCCACCCGGCCCTGGCCGCGCCGGTCGACCAGCCGCGAGATCTGCGGCGCGATCAGCGCGTTTGAAAGGGCAAAGGTGGCGGAGACGGCGCCCGCCAGCGCGTATTCGCCGCGCGCTTGCGACAGCATGGCGACGATGCCCAGCGTCATCATCGCCAGCGGCAGCCGGGCGATGAAGCCGGCGGCCGAGAACGCCTTGGCGCCGGGGGCGCGGAAGATCTCGGCATAGGGGTTGGTCATGGCGGCCTCCGCTGCGGGCAGCATCACTTGCATACGCACCGTATGTGAAGCAGATAATTGCATGCATGCCGTATGTCAATTAGCATACGTGCCGTATGTAAGAGGAGGGCCATGGCCCACAGACCGCGCAGCGAGATGATCGCCGAGACCCGCGCCAAGCTGCTGGCGGCGGCCCGCCATGCCTTCGGCACCAAGGGCTATGCCGAGGCGTCGATGGACGACTTCACCGCCGAGGCCGGGCTGACCCGCGGCGCGCTGTACCATCATTTCGGCGACAAGAAGGGCCTGCTGCGGGCGGTGATCGCCGAGATCGACGCCGAGATGAACGTGCGGCTGCGCGAGGTCTCCGGCCGCGCCGGCACGCCCTGGCAGGCCTTCTCGGACGAATGCATCGCCTATCTCGAGATGGCGCTGGAGCCGGAGATCCGGCGCATCGTCCTGCGCGACGGGCCGTCGGTCCTCGGCGATCCCTCGACCTGGGACAGCCAGTCCGAATGCATCGCCCTGATGACCGACAGCCTGCGCCGGCTGGCCGAGGACGGTGTGATCGTGCCGGTCGACCCGGAGACCACGGCGCGGCTGCTCAACGGCGCGATGCTGCACGCCGCCCAGTGGATCGCCAACGCCCCCGATCCGCATGCCGCAGCGCGGCATGCGGTCAAGGCCTTCGGCGCGCTGTTGTCCGGCCTGCTGAAGCAGCGGGCCGATGGGCGAGCCTCACGGTGACGAAGCGCCCGGCCCGGTGTTGTTTCCCGAAGCGACCAGGAGAAGAAGGGCCCGATGAGCGACTATCCCGTGCTGCGGCCGGAGCCGCGGATGGATGCCGACGGCACGCGCCTGCGCCAGGGCGGCTGCAGTTGCGGCGCGGTGCGCTTCACCCTGCGCGGCGAACCGCTGGTGGTCGGGATCTGCCACTGCACCGAATGCCGCAAGGCCACCGGCGCGGTCGCCATGGCCTATGCCGACTGGCCGCGCGACGCCTTCACCGCGACGGGGGAGGTGCGCACCCATTGCGGCCGCAGCTTCTGCCCGGCCTGCGGCTCGCGCCTGTTCCACCTGGCGGAGAGCGACGGCACGGTCGAGATCCTGCTCGGTGCCCTCGACGAGGCGCCGGGCGACCTGCTTCCGACCCGCGAGGGCTGGATCATCCGCCGCGAGCCCTGGCTGGCGCCGGTCGCCGGCGCCAGCCAGTTCGACCGCGACCCGGACTGACCGCTACAGCTCGACGAACACCTCGAACCCGCCATAGATCATGCGCTTGCCGTCGAAGGGCATGGTGGAGGGATCCCCTTTCAGCCGCGGATCGGCCATCACCTTTTTGTTGATCTCGTCACGCGCGGCGTGGGACTCGTAGACGATCCAGGCGAAGATCACGATCTCGTCCTCCTTCGCCAGCACCGAGCGCGGGAAGGAGGTCAGCTCGCCATAGGGCGTGTCGTCGCCGGTGCATTCGACATAGGCCAGCGCGCCGTGGTCCTTCCACACCGCGCCGGCGTTGCGCGCCATCTCCTTGTACTCCTCCAGCTTGGCCTTCGGCACCGCCAGCACGAAACCGTCTGCATAGGACATCCCGGGTCTCCTCCGTTGGTTGGGATCGAACATAGGACGAGCGACGGGTCAGGGAACCGACAGGCCGGCCGGATTTTCTCTGCCGCTTACCTCCGCGCCCCGATATACGCCGCCGTGCCCGGCCGCAGCTTGTCGTGCACGAACTGGACGAAGGCGCGCAGCTTGGGCAGGGCCTGGGCCCGGCTGGGATAGTACAGGAACAGGCCGGGGGTGCCGGCGCAGAACTCCTCCAGCACCGGCTCCAGCAGCCCAGCGGCGATCTGGTCCTGCGCCGCCGGCGCCGCGGTGAAGGCCAGGCCGACGCCCATCTCCGCCGCCATCAGGTTCAGCCCGCCGCTGTTGACGATCACCGGCCCGGCCACCGCCATGTCGAAGGCGCGGTTGCCCTCGACGAACTCCCAGCGGTAGATCGGCCCCTGCGGCGTGTTGCGGGTGCCGATGCAGGCATGGTGGCGCAGATCCTCCGGCCGCTGCGGCCGGCCGTGCCGGGCGAAATAGGACGGCGACCCGACCACGCTGAACCGGAAGGGCGGGGTCAGCCGCACCGCCACCATGTCGGCCTCCACCAGCTCGCCGAGGCGGATGCCGGCGTCGAAGCCCTCGGCCACGATGTTGGTCAGCCCGTCCTCGGCGAAGATCTCGATCTGCAGCGCCGGGTGGGCGGCGCGGAAATCCATCAGGATCGGCTCGGCCAGGAACGGCACCAGCGACCGCGGCATGTTCAGCCGCAGCAGGCCGGTCACCTCCTCGCCCAGGCTCTGGGCCGCGTCGAAGGCGGCCAGAACCTCCGCCACCCCCGGCCGCGCGCGGTCGACGAAGCGCTGCCCGGCCTCGGTCAGCCCGACCTTGCGGGTGGTGCGGGTCAGCAGCGCCACGCCCAGCCGCGCCTCCAGCCCGCGGATGGTCTGGCTGATCGCCGAGGGCGACACCCCCAGCTCCTCCGCCGCGGCGCGGAAGCTGCGGCGCTCGGCGACGCGCAGCAGGGCGATCACGCCGTCCAGCTGGTCGCGCCCGATTGTGAAGGGCCTCTTCATGGCCACTGCAGATTATTCCGGATGGCGAGGCAAAGCGAGCGGCCATAGCCTTCCCCTTCATCGCAGCGGAGGGACCGGCATGGGCATCGCCCTGATCCTGAACGGACGGCCCTTCGCCTTCGACGGCGATCCGGAGACGCCGCTGTTGTGGGTGATCCGTGAGGCGGCCGGGCTGACCGGCACGAAATACGGCTGCGGCGTCGCCGCCTGCGGCGCCTGCACCGTGCATCTCGACGGTGCCGCGGTCAGGTCCTGCAGCGTGCCGGCCGGGTTGGCCGCCGGCGCCGCGGTCACCACCATCGAGGGGCTGGCCGAGACGGTTGAACCATCGCCGGCCGACGGGTTGCATCCGGTGCAGCGGGCCTGGGTCGAGATCCAGGTGCCGCAATGCGGCTATTGCCAGCCCGGCATGATCATGGCCGCCGCCGCCCTGCTGCGCGGCCGGCCGTCGCCGACCGATGCCGAGATCGACGCCACCATCACCAATCTGTGCCGGTGCGGCACCTATCCGCGGGTGCGGCGGGCCATCCGCGCCCTGGCGGCGCAGGCGTGAGGCGATGAGGCGGCGCTGGTTCCTCACCGCCACCATCGCCGGGGCCGGCGGGCTGGCGCTCGGCTGGCGCGCCTGGGACCGCGGCTCGACATCCCGGCCAAGGTCACCGGCGCCTTCGGCTTCGGCATCGACCTCAACTTGCCGGGGATGCGCGTGGCGATGGTGACCGCGGCGCCGGTGCCGGGCGGGCGGCTGCTTTCGGTGGACTCCGCCCTGGCCCTGGCGGTGGCGGGGGTGGAGCAGGTGGTGCGGCTGGACGACGCCGTCGCCGTCATCGCCCGCGACAGCTGGGCGGCGCGGCAGGGGCTGGCGGCGCTGGCGCCGCGCTTCTCCGATGGCGGTCATGGCGGCGTCTCCAGCGCCGGCATCGACGCCGCCCAGGACCGGGCACTGGCTGAACAGGAGGGCGAGGCGCGGGTGACGCTCGGCGACGCCGCCGCGGCGCTGGCGCAGGCCGGCCGTATCGTCGAGGCGACCTATCGCGTGCCGCATCTGCATCACGCGGCGATGGAGCCGATCACCGTCACGGCGCAGCTCGCCGGCGGCCGGCTGACGGTCTGGGCCGGCGATCACAATCCGCTGGTCGCCCGGCGCCAGCTGGTCGCGCTGTCCGGCCTGGCGGAGGAGGACGTCACCCTGGTGCCGCTGCCGATGGGCGGCTCCTTCGGCCGGCGCGGCGGGCGCGACGACAGGCCGCCGGCCTATTTCATCCAGGCGGTCGCGCTGGCGAAGGCGGTGGCGCCGAACCCGGTGAAGCTGGTCTGGAGCCGGGAGGAGGAGTTCGCCCAGGGCACCTTCCGGCCGCGCCTGGCCACCCGGATCCGCGCCGCGCTGGCGCCGGACGGCACGCCGCTGGCCTGGTCGCAGCTCTATGTCGACGGGATGCCGGCGCCGGTCGAGGCCTTCCGCATCCCCTATGCCATCCCGCACCAGTCGATCCGCTCCGTGGCGGTGCCCGACCCGGTGCGGCGCGGCTCCTGGCGCGGCGTCAACCACACCCAGCATGCCTTCTGGGCCGAGAGCTTCATCGACGAACTGGCCCACGCCGCCGGCCGCGACCCCTTCGCCTATCGCCGCGACCTGCTGCCGCCGGGGTCGCGTCCTCGCCGGGTGCTGGAGGCGGCGGCCGAGGCCGCCGGCTGGGGCGCGCCGCTGCCGCCCGGTGCCGGCCGCGGCATCGCGGTGGCCGAGGCCTACGGCACGGTGGTCGCCCATGTGATCGAGGCCTCCCTCGGCCCCGGCGGCAAGCCGGTGGTGCATCGGGTGATCGCGGCGGTCGATTGCGGCGACGTCTGCAACCCGGACACGGCGCGGCAGCAGGTGGAGGGGGCGGTGGTGATGGGGCTGAGCGCCGCGATCGCGGAGCGGATCACGATCGAGGCCGGCGCCGTGGTCGAGCGCAACTTCCCGGACTATCCGCTGCTCGGCCTCGCCGCGACGCCGGAGATCGAGGTGCGGTTCCTGCGCAGCGACGGGCCCTGGGGCGGGCTCGGCGAGCCGGGGCTGCCGCCGGTGGCACCGGCGCTGGCCAACGCCCTGTTCGCCGCGACGCAACGCCGCTGCCGCAACCTGCCGCTGAGCGTCATATAAGCGGAGCGCGCCGCTATCGCGTTCCCCTGACCTTCTCATTGCCATTATGATAACAGGGGAGTCGGCCTTGGACCCGCTGGGAGACCTCATGCCCTGGATCGCCGCCTGCAGCGTCGCCGGACTGTTCGGCCTCATGCTGGTCGAGCGCCTGCTGCCGATCCTGCCCTCCTACGGCCTGCTGGTCGCGGTCGGGGTGGCGGTCGGCGAGGGCTACTGGTCGCTGCCGCTGGCCATGGCGATGACCGTGATCGGCGGCATCGCCGGCTGCGCGCTGTTCTACGGGCTGGGCTGGGGCCTGGGCGAGGCCCGGGCCGGGGCGCTGCTGCGCCGCACCGCCGGCTTCTTCGGCATGGGGCCGGCGCGGGTCGACCGCTGCATCGCCTGGCTGCGCGACCGCGGGGCGGTCTTCGCGCTGGTGGCGCAGCTGGTCCCGACCGTGCGGCTGGTGGTGCCCGGCGTCGCCGGGCTGCTGCGGGCCCGCCCCTTGATGTTCTTCACTGCGACCGCCCTCGGGATCGGGCTGTGGAACGGGCTGTTCATCGGCACCGGCTATGCCGCCGCGTCGCTGATCGAACCGAACCCGAACGCATCCTCGCTCGCGCTGATGGTGCTGGTCGTGTTGCTGTCTCTCGAGCTGATGGGCACGATGATGTGGCGTAGCTTCTCCCGCCGGCGGCAGGCTGTCGCCGTCTCCTCCGCCGGCGCGCCGCCGGTCCTGATGTCGGGCGCCGCGATGTCGCCGCGGCCTGCGACCGGCCCCTCGCGCCGCCAGGACGCGGCCGACGACTTCGCCTTCTTTCGCGCCTGGCTGAAGGCGCCGCTGCGGGTGGCCGCGGTGGTGCCCTCGGGGCGGGCCCTGGCGGCGGCGATGACTGCCGAGATCGGGCCGGAGACGGGGCCGGTGATCGAGCTCGGGCCTGGCACCGGCGTCTTCACCCGGGCGCTGCTCGGCCGCGGCGTGCCGGAATCGCGGCTGGCGCTGGTCGAGGCCGGGCCGGATTTCGCGGCGCTGCTGCGCGAACGCTATCCGGCGGCGCAGGTGTTGTGCATGGACGCCGCCCGGCTGGGCACCGCCGATCCCTTCGACGGCGAGAAGGCCGGCGCCGTGGTCAGCGGCCTGCCGGTGCTGTCGATGCCGGCCAAGACGGTGATCGGCATCCTCGACGGCGCCTTCCGCCATCTGCGGCCGGACGGGGCGTTCTACCAGTTCACCTACGGGCCGCGCTGCCCGGTCCCGCGCGCCATCCTGGACCGGCTCGGGCTCAAGGCGGTGAAGACCGGCCGGGCGGTGGCGAACGTCCCGCCGGCCGCGGTGTACCGCATCACCCGCCGCTGGCAGCGTCCGCCGGCCTAGGGGCGGCCGCCACCATCGCATCCCACGCCGCCATGGCGTGGTCGATGATGGCGTGCATCTCGCGGCGGCCGGTGCCGTCGCGGGCCTTGATCGACAGGCCGGCCAGCACGGTCGAATAGAAGCCGGCCACCGGGGCCAGATCCAGGCCCGGCGGGAACTCGCCCGCCGCCGCCCCCTGCTCCAGCCGGCGCAGGATCAGGGCGCAGGATTCCTGGTGCAGATCCAGCAGATGGGCACGCACCCCCTCATGCTCCGGCGCCGTGTTGATGGCGCCGAGGATGACGAAGCAGCCATTCGGCAGGCCGGGGTCGGTGAAGGCGTCGGCATTGTCGCGCAGCATCGCCTCGATCGCCCCGCGCGCCGTGCGCTCGCAGTCCAGCGCCCGGCGCGTGGCCGACCCGTCGGTGGCGCGGTACAGCGCGATCGCCTCGCGGAACAGCGCCTCCTTGCCGCCGAAGGCGGCGTAGAGGCTGGGCGCCGCGATGCCCATCGCCGCGGTCAGGTCGGCCATCGACACGCCCTCATAGCCGTGCCGCCAGAACAGCTCCATCGCCCGCCGCAGGGCCACGTCCCGGTCGAAACCGCGGGGTCGGCCGCGCTCCGCCATCTCCATCCCTTTCTTTAACGATCCATAAATAATTCGCTTGACCTCGGAATGCAACTGCGCCAGCTATTTGTTTATCGATCATTAAAGATATGGAGCAATCCCATGGCCGACCTGTCCGGAACGGTGGCGCTGGTCACCGGCGCCAGCCGCGGCATCGGTGCCGCCATCGCCCGCCGCCTGGCGCGCCAGGGCGCCGACGTGGCCCTCACCTACAGTTCCTCGCCCGACAAGGCGGCCGAAGTGGCGCGCGACATCGAGGCGGCGGGCCGGCGCGCCTTGCTGATCCAGGCCGACAGCGCCGACCCGGTTGCGGCGGCCGCGGCAGTGGACCGGGCGGCGGCAGGGCTCGGCCGGCTCGACATCCTGGTCGCCAATGCCGGCATCGCCGTGCACAAGCCCTTCGCGGAGGTCTCGGTCGAGGAGTTCGACCGCAGCATCGCGATCAATGTCCGCGGTGTCTTCGTCGCCGCCCAGGCGGCCGCCAGGCACCTGCCGGAGGGCGGGCGGATCATCGTCATCGGCAGCAACCTGGCCGAACGCGTGCCGGGGGCCGGGATCACGCTCTACACCCTGTCGAAGACGGCGCTGACCGGCCTGGTCAAGGGCGCCGCGCGGGACCTGGGACCCCAAGGCATCACCGTCAACCTGGTGCAGCCGGGCCCGACCGACACCGACATGAACCCGGCCGACGGGCCACGCGCCGACACGCTGCGGTCGCTGATGGCGATCCCGCGCTATGGCAGCGGCGACGACATCGCCGGGCTGGTCGCCTGGGTGGCCTCGGCCGAGAGCCGCTTCGTCACCGGCGCCGCCCTCACCATCGACGGCGGCATGTCGATCTGACGCGGGGAGAGCCGAGATGACCGCGCGAACCATATCCGACGAGGCCGGCAACAGCGCCTGGGTGCTGGGCGCCGTCTGCCTGGCGGGGCTGATGATGCCGCTCAGCTTCACCGGCCCGGCCGTGGCGCTGCCGGCGATCGGGCGCGAGCTTGGCGGCAGCCCGGTGGCCCTGGCCTGGGTGGTGAACGCCTTCGTGCTCAGCTTCGGCAGCTTCGTCATGGCCGCGGGAGCCTTGGCCGACCAGCTCGGCCGCAAGCGCATGTTCGCCATCGGCGTGGCCGGCTTCGCCCTGCTGTCGCTGGTGCTGGGCTTCGCGCCGACGGTGGTGGCGCTCGACCTCCTGCGCGGCGCCCAGGGCATCGCCGCCGCGATCGCCATGGCCGGCGGCGCCGCCTCGCTGGCGCAGGAGTTCGAAGGCCCGGCCCGCACCCGCGCCTTCAGCCTGCTCGGCACCAGCTTCGGCATCGGCCTGGCCTTCGGCCCGATCCTGGCCGGCGTGCTGGTGGAGACGCTGGGCTGGCGCGCCATCTTCCTGACCGGCACCGCGATCGGCGTCCTGGTGCTGCTGTTCGGCGTGCCGCGGATGCGGGAATCGCGCGACCCCGGCGCCACCGGCGTCGACTGGCCGGGGCTGTTCAGCTTCACCGCCGCCCTCGGCCTGCTGACGTTCTGCATCATGCAGGGGCCGCAGGACGGCTGGGGCAGCCCGGTGGTGCTGGCCCTGCTGCTCGGTGCCGCGGCGATGCTGGCGCTGTTCGTCGCGGTCGAGACCCGGGTGCGGCGGCCGATGCTGGACCTGTCGCTGTTCCGCTACCCGCGCTTCGTCGGGGCGCAGTTCCTGCCGATCGCCACGGCGGTCTGCTTCGTGGTGCCGCTGGTGCTGCTGCCGGTGCGCTTCATCGGGGCCGAGGGGATGAGCGAGATCGAGGCCGGCGGGCTGATGATCGCGCTGTCAGCGCCGATGGCGGTGGTGCCGTTCCTGGCCGGCATGCTGGCCCGCCGGATCCCGGCGGCGGTGCTGTCGGCGGTCGGCCTGGTGATCGCCGCGCTCGGCCTCGGCTGGCTCGCCGCCGTCCCGGTCGGCGCCGGGGTCGTGACCCTGGCTCTGCCGATGCTGGTGATCGGCATCGGCACCGGCCTGCCTTGGGGGCTGATGGACGACCTCTCGGTCAGCGTCGTGCCGCGCGAGCGCGCCGGCATGGCCACCGGCATCTTCTCGACCATGCGGGTGGCGGGGGAGGCGGTGGCGATCGCCGCCGCCGGCGCCCTGGTGGTGGCGCTCGGCCAGTCCGGCCTGCACCGGGCTGCCGGCGGCGAGGCCGGGGTGGCGGACGCGGTCAACGCCCTGGCCGGCGGCGACATGGGCCGGGCCGAGGCGCTGCTGCCCGGCCTCGGCCGGGCGGCGCTGGCGCAGGCCTATGGCGCCGCCTTCCAGGCGATGCTGGCCGTGCTGGTCGCCGCCACCCTGGCGGCGGCGCTGGTCGCCTACGCCTTGCTGCGGCGGCGCGACCGGCGCCAGGCCGTTGAAGCCTGCGAGGCGTAACCGCCGCCTCTACGATTCCATCAGATCCACCCCGTCGGCCGATCCGGTCGCTTCCCCGCCCATGCGCAGCCGGTGGCCGTCGATGTCCTCGACGTTCATCTCGCGCATGCCCCAGGGGAAGTTGGTCGGCGGCTGGCGGATGATGGCGCCGCTGGCCTGGTACTCGCGGTGCAGCGCGTCGACATCCTCGACGTCGATGCACAGCCACATGCCGGGCCCGCCCTGCGCCCCCTGGCACAGGAAGATGCGGGCGCTGCCGCGGTCGATGCAGGCGAAGCCGGACGGGTCGCCCCATTCCCAGTCCAGCCGGAAGCCCAGCTTGTCGCGGTAATAGGCGATGGCGGCCGGCACGTTGCGCACGTTCAGGATCGGGATCAGGCCGCGGAAGCGGGGCGTGTCCTTCGGCGCGGCGCCGGCCTCGGCGAGCAGCCGGGGGATGCCGGGATCGGCATTGGGCGGCAGCCCGTCCAGCGGGCCGTCGCCGCGGTTGTCGACGGCGCGCGGATCGGCGCCCAGCTGCAGCAGCAGCCGCACCATCCCCGGCCGGTTCTTGATCACCGCCAGGTGCAGCGGCGTGCGGCGGCGATCGAACCGGCTCATCGGCCGCATCACCTGGGCCGGGTCAGCCGCGGCCAGCGACCGGACCAGGTCCTCGCGGCCGAGCGCGACGGCGGAGAGGACGGTCGGCGCGGCCCCGGCCGCCAGCAGCCGCTCGGCCACCGCCGCATGGGTCTGGCGGAAGCAGGTGGCCCAGCCGATCGCGCCCAGCTCGTGCTCGTCGCCGGCGCCGTCCGGATCGGCCCCGGCCGCCAGCAGGCGGTCGACGACCGCCAGTTGCCCGCCGCTCGCGGCCCAGTGCAACGCGGTGGCATTGTCGGAGCGGTCGCGCCGGTCGATCTCGACGCCACGCCGCAGCAGCAGCTCGACGCAGGCGAGATGGCCGGCCTCAGCGGCCAGGTGCAGCAGCGGCCGGTTCCAGCTGCCGCCGGTGATGTCGCGCTTGGCCGGGTGGGCGGCCAGCAGAGCGTCCAGCTCGTCGGCCCGGCCGCGCAGCGTTGCGGCGACGACCTGCCCGTCCAGGCTCAGGGCATCGACATGCGCCTTCAGGGCGCGCCAGCTCGGGAAGCCGTGGTCGCGGGCGACCGCCAGCTGGGCCTGATGCAGCCGCGCGCCGGGATCCTCGGCGCGCAGCACGGCCAGCCGCTGCTTGGCGGTCTTTCTCAGCCAGTCGATGTCGGGACGCGGGGGAAGCGATTCAGCCATGGAACACCTTCTTTCTCATGGCCCGATGTCCGCGTCGACGGGCCGGAAAGAAGATGTGCGATCAACCAAAGCCGGAGGTGGGTTCAACCCTTCACGCGGACCGTCGGTCGCCTCCCGACCGTGATCCGAGACTAGGGGCGATGCGGTGCGGCCGTCAATCCGGGGGGCACAATTGAAAAAGCCTCCCCGCGGCGCGGGGAGGCTCCGACCCGATCCGGAATCGCAGGCTTACGACGCGTCCGGGATCAGCTTGGCGCGCAGCGACCGGCGCGCCTCGTGGTCCAGGCGCTGCAGCGCTTCGCGGATCTGCTGGGTGATGGCGCCGGCCTCGGCATCGGGATTGCGGAAATAGGCCTGCGCCTCGGCGATCAGCACCGGCAGGGCGGCGGCAGCGGCCTTGGCCGCGGCGGCCGGCGACGACGCCTTCGCCGCCATGCCGCGGATGCTGGTGGCCAGCTCGGCGGCCGAATTCTTCCAGCCGGCGGGGCCGGTGTCGGACAGGTCGGTCACCGCCTCCTCGACGATCTGGTCGATCAGCACGCCCGAATCCCGCGCCCCGGACCAGGAGGCGGCAAGGCGCCCGTCGCGGTCGCGCACCTCGGTCCAGCGGAAGGTCTGGCGTTCCTCGTCGGTCAGGATGCGTTCGACCCGCGCGAACATGCCGGTCACCGGCCGGGTCCAGCCCGCCGGCAGCGATGCCAGCTGTTCCCGCACCCTGGCATCCACGCGTGCGCCGCAACTCTTCAGCATCTGCTTCAGCCGCTGGGGGGCCCGCTGCTTCATCGCCATCTCTCCTCGCTCTCCCTCGTATGCACGCCCCGCCGCATTGCTCCCATGGTTCAGGGACGCCACGACCTTCGGTGTTTTATTCAAAGGGGCTTCGCCCACCAGAATCAAGTCACAGCCTGTCGCGGATGGCGAGTCATTCCTTCGGGCAAAACGGACACCCGCGGAATCCCTGGAGCGGGGCGGGACGCGCCGTCGCACTTGCTCAACTGATATTTTAGTATATGTTGCATATCAGAATCGCAGGGAGGGTGCGGATGCGCAGCGCGGCGGCGGAGGACGGACCGGCGGGACGGCGGCGGATGCCGCGATCGCCGCGGCTCGATGCGCTGTCGCAGGGGCAGCCGGCCACCGCCTCGGCCCTGATTCGGCGGGCGCTGCGCAGCGACATCGTCGCCCTGCGCCTGAAGCCGGGCACGCCGCTGGCGGAAAAGGAGATCGCCGAGGGTTACGGCGTCAGCCGCACCCCGGTGCGCGAGGCGGTGCTGCGCCTGGCCGATGAGGGGCTGGTCGACATCTTTCCGCAATCGGGCACCTTCGTGTCGCGCATCCCGGTGCATGCCCTGCCCGAGGCGATCATCATCCGCAAATCGCTGGAGGAGACGACGGCACGGATGGCCGCCGAACGGGCCAGCCGCAGCCAGGTCGCCATCCTGCACGCGGTGATGGAGCGGCTACGTGAGACCGAGGCGGCGGGCGACCGCGACGGCTTCCACCAGGCCGACGAAGCCTTCCATGCCGGCATCGCCGAGGCCGCCGGCCATCCCGGCATCTGGACCCTGGTGCAGCAGGTCAAGATCCAGGTCGACCGCTACCGCCGGCTGACCTTGCCGGAGGAGGGAAGGCTGGCCCGGATCATCGCCGAGCACGGCGCCATCCTGGGCGGGATCGAGGCGCACGACCCGGACCGGGCGGCGGCGACGATGGGGACGCATCTCGGGGCGCTGCTGGCCGATCTCGGCGGCATCAAGGACCACAATCCGGACTATTTCGTCGACGCGCCGCCGCCCGGCTACTGAGCCGCGGCAGCCGGGGACACGGCGAGCACAGGGGGAGGGGGCGTACGCCCGATGCGGTACGAGTTCGATTTCGACAGCCTGCGGGACTACTGGCCGTCCTTCCTGCACGGCGCGCTGATGACGCTGCAGATGACGGCGGTGGCGACCGTGCTGGGCCTCGCCATCGGCGTGGTCCTGGCCATCGGTCGGCGTGGCCGGTCGCGCTGGATCGCCGGGCTGTGCGGCGCCTATGTCGAGATCGTCCGCAACACCCCCTACCTGATCCAGATCTTCTTCCTGTTCTTCGGCCTGTCCAGCATCGGCCTCAGGCTGCCGATCTTCGCCGCCGCGGTGCTGACCATGGTGATCAATGTCGGTGCTTACACGGCCGAGATCGTGCGCGCCGGCATGGACACGGTGCCGCCCGGCCAGGTCGAGGCGGCCCAGGCGCTGGGCCTGTCGACGCCGCAGATCTACTGGGACGTGATCCTGCGCCCGGCGCTGGAACGGGTGTATCCCGCCCTGACCAGCCAGTTCGTGCTGATGATGCTGTCCTCCTCCGTCACCTCGCAGATCTCGGCCGAGGAGCTGACGGCGATCGCCAACAACATCCAGTCCGACACCTTCCGGCCGTTCGAGACCTACATCGTCGTGGCGCTGCTGTACCTGGCCATGGCGCTGTTGCTGAAGTTCGGCTTCCACCTGTTCGGCCAGGCGATCTTCCCGCGCCGGCGCCGGCTCGGCACCCCGCTCTGAGGAGGCCGGCATGGGCGGCGCCTTCACCATCAATCACCTGATCTACCTGCTGCAGGGCGCGGCCTGGACCGTCGTGCTCTCGCTGCTGGCCTTCGCCCTCGGCGGCGTCGCCGGCTTCGGCGTCATGCTGCTGCGCATCGCGCGCGGCCGGATCCTGCGCCGGGCCGCCTTCGTCTATGTCCAGATCGTCCAGGGCACGCCGTTGCTGATCCTGCTGTTCCTGGTCTATTTCGGCCTCGGCATCGTCGGCATCGAGGTGCCGCCGTTGCTCGCCGCCGGCATGTCGCTGATGATCTATTGCAGCGCCTTCCTCGGCGAGATCTGGCGCGGCTGCGTCGAGGCGGTGCCGAAGACTCAGAGCGAGGCGGCCGAGTGCCTGGCGCTGAACCGCTGGCAGGTGCTGACCGACGTCCTGCTGCCCCAGGCGGCGCGCATCGCCACGGCGCCGACGGTGGGCTTCCTGGTGCAGGTGCTGAAGAGCACGTCGCTGGCCTCGGTGGTCGGCTTCATCGAGCTGACCCGCGCCGCCCAGGTCATCAACAACTCGCTGTTCCAGCCATTCCTCGTCTTCGGCATCGCCGGGCTGATCTACTTCGCCCTCTGCTACCCGCTGTCGCGCTGGAGCCGTTCCCTCGAAAGGAAGATGAATGTCGGCCGTCGTCACGCTGCGTGATGTCCACAAGCGCTTCGGCGAGCTCGAGGTGCTCAAGGGCGTCTCCTTCGAGGTCGCCAAGGGCGAGGTCGTCGCCATCATCGGCCGCAGCGGCTCGGGCAAGAGCACGGCGCTGCGCTGCGTCAACCGGCTGGAGACGATCCAGTCGGGCCACATTGAGGTCTGCGGCCACCGGGTCGACGCGGCCGACCTGAACCTGCGCGCGCTGCGCCAGGACGTCGGCATGGTGTTCCAGAGCTACAACCTGTTCCCGCATCTGACGGTGGAGCAGAACATCACCCTGGCGCCGCGCCGGGTGCGCCGGATGCGCGGCGCCGAGGTGCGCGACCTGGCGCGCGCCGCGCTGGACCGGGTCGGCCTGGCCGACAAGATCAACGCCTATCCCGAGCAGCTGTCGGGCGGCCAGCAGCAGCGGGTGGCGATCGCCCGGTCGCTGGCGATGAACCCGAAGGTGATGCTGTTCGACGAGGTCACCTCGGCGCTCGACCCGCATCTGACGGGCGAGGTGCTGAGGGTGATGGAGGGCCTGGCCCGCGGCGGCATGACCATGCTGGTGGTGACGCATGAGATGGCGTTCGCCCGCCGCGTCGCCAACCGGATCATCTTCATGCATCTGGGCAAGGTCTGGGAGACGGGGTCGGGCGACATGCTCGCGGCCCCGGGGACGGGGGAGCTCCGCGACTTCCTCTCCAACGGGCTCTGATCGCGGAAAATCGATGTCGATCCGGTCGGGGCCGGCCGACGCAAAACGTGCAAAAGGGTGGAGGAACGTCATGACGCTGACAGGAATGCTGAAGGTCGCCGCCGCGGCGGCGGCGCTGTGGGTCGCGGCCGCGCCGGTGGTGCAGGCGGAATCGCTGGACGACATCCAGTCGACCAAGAAGGTGCGCATCGCCGTGGCCATGGGCGTGCCGTTGTTCGCCTTCGTCGACGACAAGCTGCAGCCCACGGGCTCGGACGTCGAGACGGCGCAGATGATCGCCAAGGCCCTGGGCGCCGAGCTTGAGCTGGTGCAGATCACCAACGCCGCCCGGGTGCCGACGATCCAGACCGGCAAGGCCGACCTGCTGGTCGCCGACCTGGCGATCACCGAGGAGCGCAAGAAGGCGGTGGACTTCACCATCCCTTACGCCACGCTGAACATCGAGGTCGCGGCCCCGGCCGGGGTGGCGGTCAAGGACTATGCCGACCTCGCCGGCAAGCGCATCGGCGTGACCCGGGCGACGGTCAACGACACGCTGGTGACCAAGAACGCCAAGGATGCCGAGATCGTCCGCTTCGAGGACGACGCGACGCTGATCACGGCGGCGGTCTCGGGCCAGGTCGACATCGTCTCGACCCAGAGCGCCGTGGTGGCAGAGATGAACAAGGGCCGGACGGAGAAGCTGGAGACCAAGTTCGTGCAGCAGGAGTTGAATCTCGGCATCGCCCTGCCGAAGGGCGAGCCGAAGCTGAAGGCCTGGCTCGACGACTGGATCAAGGCGCATTTCGCCGATGGCAGCCTGAACGCCACCTTCAAGAAGTTCCACGGCCGCGACCTGCCGGCGGATCTGATCACCCGCTGACGGACGACGGCGCCGGGCCGGGGCCGCTCCTCAGCGGTCCCGTCTCGGCCGCCGGTCGCGTTCGCGCTCGATCTCGGAGTTCAGCTCGGCGCCGATCAGGAAGATCACCGTCGACAGCCAGATCCAGGTCAGGAAGCCGATCACGGCGCCCAGCGAGCCGTAGGTCGCGCCGTAATTGGCGAAGCGGGCGACGTACCAGGAGAACAGCATCGAGCCGCCGATCCAGATGGTCGCGGCGACGATGCCGCCCCAGTTCAGCCAGTGCTCGCGCCGGCCGCCGGGGCCGTAGCGGTAGACCAGCGTCAGCGCCATGATCGTCGCCAGGTACAGCGCCGGCCAGCGCAGCAGCCGGATCAGCGTGCCGGCGTCGGAGCCGAGGCCGATGAGCTGCAGCGCGATCGGCGCCGCCACCACCACCGCCAGCGCCAGCACGGCGAAGCCGATGGCGCAGACCGTGAACAGCAGCGACACCATGTTGAGCCGCACGAAGCCGCGCCGCTCCTCCTCGTCATAGGCGACGTTCAGCGCGTCGAACATCGCCTTGACCCCGGCATTGGCGCTCCACAGCGAGATGGCGAGGCCGGCGAAGAAGGCGATGCCCAGGCTCTTCGGCGGCTGGCTGGCGATGCGCTGCATCTGCCCGGCGATCAGGTCCAGGCTGCCGGCCGGCAGGATCAGGGCGAGGTCCTCGATGTTCTGCTGCACGGTCGAGACATCGGCGACCAGCCCGTACAGCGAGACGAACACGCCGATCGCCGGGAACAGCGCCAGCAGGGTGTAGTAGGCGACGCCGGCGGCCAGGGCGAACACCCGGTCCTCGCCGATCTCGCCCCAGACCCGCCACAGCACGATGCCGCCGCGCCGCGCCCTGCGCCGCCAACGCCGGTCCGTCTTCGGTGCCGTTCCGCCTTCCGCCGTCATCCGCTTCCGCCCGGCTCCTCATGATTTCGAACGGCGATTCGGCCGCACCGTTCTACCTCGCCGACCATAGGTGTTGGCGGCCATGACGGAAATCCGGTTGACGCGGCCGGCGCGGCTGCGACCATCTGGGCTGCTTGCCGCGACCGATCCGGGAGAAATGCCGTGCCTCGTCTGAGCCCGTCCTCCAGCCACTACGGCGCCGTCATGGCCGTCGTCGAGGGCAACAAGATGGTCGGCATCCAGCCCTATGCCAGCGACATCGACCCGTCGCCGATCATCAATTCGCTGCCCGGCATGGTGCATGGCAACCTGCGCGTCTCGCAGCCGATGGTCCGGGCCGGCTGGCTGGCCCAGCGCCACAACAGCGACGGCAGCCGCCGCGGCGCCGACGCCTTCGTGCCGGTGTCGTGGGAGACGGCGCTGGAGCTGGTGGCAGGCGAGCTGGAGCGGGTGCGGACCGAGCACGGCCCCGAGGCGATCTATGGCGGCAGCTACGGCTGGGGCAGCGCCGGCCGGCTGCACAACGCGCCGACGCTGCTGCGCCGGATGCTGGGCTTCACCGGCGGTTTCACCGCCTCGGTCAACAACTACAGCTTCGGCGCGGCGCTGCCGCTGATCCCGCACATCATCGGCGACTTCAACCGGGTGCTGACCGAGACCACCGACTGGCGCAGCATCGTCAGCGACGGCCGCCTGGTCGTGGCCTTCGGCGGCATGCCGCCGCGCAACAGCCAGATCGCCTCCGGCGGCACCGGCAAGCACCAGCAGCGCGACTGGAACCGCCGCAGCCGCGAGGCCGGGGTGCAGTTCGTCTATATCGGCCCGGTGCGCGACGACATGGCGGAGGAGACGGGCGCCGAATGGCTGGCGCCGCGGCCGAACACCGACACCGCGATCATGCTCGGCCTGGCCCACACGCTGGTGGCCGAGGGGCGGTACGACCGCGCCTTCGTCGACCGCTGCACCGCCGGCTTCGACCGCTTCCTGCCCTATCTGATGGGCCAGTCCGACGGCACCCCGAAGGACGCCGACTGGGCCGCTGCGATCTCCGGCCTGTCCGCCGACACCATCCGCGGCCTGGCGCGGCGCATGGCGTCGCAGCGCACCATGATCAGCCTCAGCTGGTCGCTGCAGCGCGGCGACCATGGCGAGCAGCCCTACTGGATGGGCACGGTGCTGGCGGCGATGCTGGGCCAGATCGGCCTGCCCGGCGGCGGCATCGGCTATGGCTACGGCGCCGAGGCCAATGTCGGCTCGGCCAGCGACGGCCGCAGCCGCGCCCGCATCATCCCCGGCCCGAACCCGACCGGCCGCTACATCCCGGTCGCCCGCATCTCCGACCTGCTGCTGCGGCCGGGTGAGGAGGACGACTACAACGGCCACCGCATCACCTATCCGGACACGCGGCTGGTCTACTGGGCCGGCGGCAACCCGTTCCACCACCACCAGGACCTCAACCGCCTGCTGCGGGCCTGGGCGAAGCCGGAGACGGTGATCGTGCAGGAGCCGTGGTGGACCCCGGTGGCCCGCCGCGCCGACATCGTGCTGCCGGCCACCACCAGCTTCGAGCGCAACGACATCGGCGGCGCCGCGCGCGATCCCTACATCCTGGCCATGCCACAGGCGATCCCGCCGGTCGGCCAGTCGCGCAGCGACTTCGACATCCTGACCGAGCTGTCGGACCGGGCCGGCGCCCGCGAGGCCTTCACCGAGGGCCGCGACGAGATGGGCTGGGTGCGGTTCTTCTACGACGGCGACCGTCGCACCGCCGCCGAGGCGGGGATCGAGCTGCCCGGCTTCCAGGAGTTCTGGGAGATCGGCCATGTCGAGCTGCCGCTGTCGGACCAGCCGAAGATCCTGCTGCAGGCGTTTCGCGCCGATCCGGTGGCCAACAAGCTGCCGACGCCGAGCGGCCGGATCGAGATCTTCTCCGACCGCATCGCCGGCTTCGGCTATGACGACTGCCCGGGCCACCCGACCTGGTTCGAGCCGGCGGAATGGCTCGGCTCGCCGGCGACCGAGCGCTTCCCGCTGCACCTGATCTCGAACCAGCCGAAGACCCGGCTGCACAGCCAGCTCGACGCCGGCGTGACCAGCCGCAGCGAGAAGGTGGCCGACCGCGAGCCGGTGTGGATCCACCCGACCGACGCCGCCGCTCGCGGCATCCAGGACGGCGACGTGGTGCGGCTGTTCAACGACCGCGGCGCCTGCCTGGCCGGGGCGCTGGTCACCGACCGGGTGATGCAAGGCGTGATCCAGCTCGCCACCGGCGCCTGGTACGACCCGGAGGTGCCGGGCGAAATCGGGGCGCTGTGCAAGCACGGCAACCCGAACGTCCTGACCCGCGACCACGGCACGTCGCGGCTGGGGCAGGGGCCCAGCGCCCACACCTGCCTGGTGGAGATCGCCAGGCTCGAAGGCCCGGCGCCCCGCGTCACCGCCTTCGACCCGCCGGTGATCCTCGCCCCCAAGGCCGAGGCGGCGGGGTAGGGGACGGGCTGCCGGGGGTGACCCCGTGAAGCTCGTCGGCAGCACCCTGGAGGAGGGCATCCGCGCCCGCCTGCTCCAGGGACAGCGGAGCCTCATGGTGGAGGGCCGGCATCCGGAGCTGTTGTCGGAGCTGGTTCGCCATTTCGGACGGATCGAGAGCGCCTTCTTTCTGGGTCATGTCCCCGGCCAGGGCGAGGATTCCTACACGCTCCTGGTTAATGGCGACCAGGTCGCGAGCTGCGAGATCCCCCGCGTCCCAGGCGGGTGCTACTCGCCGGTCGAAGTCGTTTCCGTGCATCACTATGCCCGCGGCCTGAGAGGCAAGAACAGAAACCTGACGCTCCTGATCGCGCGGGCTCTGGCGGATGAGATCAGCAAGTCAAGGGCGCCGGGCCCCGACCGCCCGGTCCCCAGCGGAGGCAGGACATGACACGGGACGCGGCGATCGCCGGGGCGGCGCGCTATTTCGACGAGGGCGGCTTCAAGGCCGATCTCGACCGCCGCATCGGCATCCGCACCGAAAGCCAGGCGGCCGACCGCGCGCCGCTGCTCGACTATCTGCAGCGCGAGATTGGGCCCAGCCTGGCCCGGCTCGGCTTCGATCTGCATCTCGTGCCGAACCCGGCCGCGCCCGATGCCCCGGCGCTGATCGCCCGGCGGCAGGAGGGCGACGGCCTGCCCGGCGTGCTGTGCTACGGCCATGGCGACGTGGTGCTGGGCGCGCCCGAGCGCTGGCGGGCCGGGCTCGACCCCTGGCGGATCACGGTCGAGGGCGACCGCTGGTACGGCCGCGGCACCGCCGACAACAAGGGCCAGCATTCGATCAACATCGCCGCCATCGAGCAGGTGCTGCAGGCCCGCGGCGGCCGGCTGGGCTTCAACATGGCCTTCCTGGTCGAGACCAGCGAGGAGATCGGCTCGCCCGGCCTGGACGCGATCTGCGCCGCGAACCGCGACCTGCTGGCCGCCGACGTGCTGATCGCGTCCGACGGGCCGCGGCTCGACGTCGCCCGGCCGATGATCGCGCTCGGCACCCGCGGGGTGATCAATTTCGACCTGCGCCTGACCCTGCGCGAGGGCAGCCACCATTCCGGCAACTGGGGCGGCCTGCTGCCCAACCCCGCCACCATCCTGGCCAATGCCGTCGCAGCGCTGGTCGATTCCCGCGGCGCCATCCGCGTGCCCGGGCTGCGGCCGCCGCCGGTCCCGGACTCGGTGCGCCGCGCCCTGGCCGATGTCGCCATCGCCCGCGATGCCGAAGGCGCGCCGCTGGCCGAGGGCTGGGGCGAGCCGGGGCTGAGCCCGGCCGAGCGGGTGTTCGGCTGGAACACGCTGGAGGTGCTGGCCTTCACCGCCGGCACGCCGGACGCGCCGCAGAATGCGATCCCGCCCACCGCGCGGGTGCATTGCCAGCTGCGCTTCGTCGTCGGCACCGATGTCTCGGACCTGCCCGGCACGGTCAGCGCCCATCTCGAGACGCAGGGTTTCCGCGGCATCGAGGTCAGCGGATCCGGCACGCCGATGCTGGCGACGCGGCTCGACCCCGACGACCCCTGGGCGCGCTGGGCCGCCGCCTCGATCGCCGCCACCACCGGCGCGGCGCCGATGGTGCTGCCGAATGTCGGCGGGTCGCTGCCGAACGAGGTCTTCGCCGGCACGCTGGGCCTGGCCACGGTCTGGGTGCCGCACTCCTATGGCGGCTGCCGCCAGCACGGGCCGGACGAACACCTGCTGGCCCCGCTCGCCCGCGAGGGGCTGCAGATGATGACCGGACTGTTCTGGGACCTGGGCGAGGCGGGCAGGCCGAAGGGCTGAACCCAACATCTTTTGCCTCGGCGTCAATGTTGGGTTTGCGGCCGCGAACCCAACCACAGAGCTTGCTCTTGAACTCAAAATTTACGATGAGTCTTTCTCAATCAAGCCTTCGCCAGGTGCTCTCGTCGATAAGGGCACACAGCTGCTCGCCAAGAAAATAATTATGCGTTTGATTGAACAGTAAGGCGGCTTCGACCTCAGAATCGCAGTCATCCTGATAAAGGAGAACGCGATCGCCTTCCTTCAGGCCGAGTTGGGTCGCTTGCTCTTCGAGTGGCTTGCCGTCGTACCAAAGGATCCAGCATCGACCATCCTCGGTGCTGTCCTGGAAATCGCAATAAACTCGCAACACGTTCGCCTCCGGGCTTCGCCGATGCCAGCATACTGAACCCGTAGGTTGGGTTCGCGACCGCGAACCCAACCTACTCGGCCTTCGGCCTCCGCGGCAGCAGGAGCCGGTCGACCGCCTGGGCGAAGCCGTCGGCATCGTTGCCGGCGGTGGTGAAATGGGCCAGCGCCTTGACCTCGTCGATGGCGTTGCCCATGGCGATCGACAGCCCCGCGGCCTTGAACATCGGCACGTCGTTGGCGGCGTCGCCGATCACCGCCACTTCCGCGGGGTCCACCCCCGCCGCCGCGGCGATGCGGCCGACCGCATGGCCCTTGTCGGCTTCGGGGTGGTTGATGTCGAGGTAGTAGCGCTGCGACCGGGCGGCGATGGCGCTGCCGCCGAGCAGGCCTCGCAGCTCCGCCTCGCAGCGCGCCAGCAGGTCGAAATCCCGCGACGAGCCGACGATCTTGCCGGCCCGCCCCAGATACGGCCCGAAATCGCCGACGATGGTCGGCTCGAACCCCACCGTGTGCCGTTCCAGCGGCACATAGGGCCCGTCCGGGTCCATCGTCAGCCACTGGTTGTCGGCGAACACCCAGACATCGGCGCCGAAGCGGCGCAGCGTCTCCAGCGTGGTCCGCGCCGCCGGCTCCGGCACCGTCAGCGCCGACACCACGCTCTGGTCGGGCCGGAAGATGGTGCCGCCGTTGAAGCCGCCGAGCGGCAGGGCCAGGCCGAGCTGCCCGATCAGCCCCGACAGGCCGCGCGGCGGCCGGCTGGAGACGATCGAGAAGCCGATCCCGGCCTCGCCCAGCCGGCGCACCGCCGCGACCGTGGCCGGAGTCACCGCCTTGTCCGGGTCGACCAGCGTGCCGTCGACATCGGAGATCAGCAGGGCGATGCGCCCGGCCGGGGCGGGCGCGCCGCCCGGCGTCAGCTCAGCGGCAGCCATCGGTACCCGTCCCGCGCCAGCAGTTCGTCGGCTTCGACCGGGCCGTCGCTGCCGGCCGGGTACAGGGCCGGGTCCTCCGGATGCGCCGCCCAGCGTTCCTGGATCGGCTGCACCTCGCCCCAGCCGGCCTCGATGTTGTCGGCGCGCTGGAACAGGGTCGGGTCGCCGATCAGGCAGTCATAGATCAGCGTCTCGTAGCCGGTCTGCGGCTCCGCCTTGAAGTGCTCGGCGTAGCGGAAATCCATCTCGACCTCGCCCAGCCGCATCTCCCGGCCCGGCACCTTGGCGGCGAAGCGCAGCGAGATGCCCTCGTCCGGCTGGATGCGGATCACCAGCAGGTTGGGCGTCGGCGTGCCGGCCGTGTCGCGGAACAGCACCGCCGGCGCCCGCTTGAACTGGATCGCGATCTCGGTGCGCCGCACCGCCAGCGACTTGCCGGTGCGCAGATAGAAGGGCACGCCGGACCAGCGCCAGTTGTCGATCGACGCCTTCAGCGCGAGATAGGTCTCGGTGCGGCTGTTCGGCGCCACGTCCGGCTCCTGCCGATAGGCGGCGCGGGGCTTGCCCAGCACCGTCCCCGCACCGTACTGGCCGCGCACCACCGCCCGCGGCACCTCGTCCGGCGACAGGTCGCGCAGCGCCTCGATCACCTTGGTCTTCTCGGTGCGCACCGCGTCGGCGGCGAAGGAGTTCGGGGCCTCCATCGCTGTCATGGCCAGGAGTTGGAACAGGTGGTTCGGCACCATGTCGCGCAGCGCCCCGGTGCCGTCGTAGAAGCGGCCGCGCCGCTCCACCCCCACCGTCTCGGCCGCGGTGATCTGGACATGCTCGATATGGTCGCGGTCCCAGATCGGCTCGAAGATGCCGTTGCCGAACCGGAAGGCCATGATGTTCTGGACCGTCTCCTTCCCGAGATAATGGTCGATCCGGTAGATCTGCTTCTCGGCGGCGGCGGCCAGCAGCCTGGCGTTGAGCTCGCGGGCCGAGGCCAGGTCGGTGCCGAAGGGCTTCTCCACCACCAGCCGGCGGAAGCCGCCGTCGTTTTCGACCAGGAGCGCGGCGGTGGCCAGCGATGCCGCGATCGGCGCGAAGAAGCGCGGTGCCACCGCCAGGTAGAACACGGCGTTGGCGTGGCCGGTGGCCTCGGCCCGCCGCGCCAGGTGCTCGGCCAGGCGGGCATAGGTGCCGGGGTCGGCGAAGTCGCCGGTCAGGTAGCGGACGCCGGCGGCCAGGCGCTCCCAGGCAGCCTCGTCGATGCCGCGCTCGGCATCGGCACCCAACGTGTGCAGGGCCTCGCCCAGGGCCTTGCGGAACCCGGCGTCGTCGTTCTCGACCCGGTCGACGCCGAGGATCTCGAAGCCGGGGTCCAGCAGCCCCTCGCGCATCAGGTGGTAGAGGGCGGGGGTCAGCAAGCGGCCGGTCAGGTCGCCCGAGGCGCCGAAGATGACGAAGGTGCAGGGCGGCGCGGCCGGGGTGCCGGCCGGCTTCGCCGGGGAAGGCGAGATCATCGCGGCCATGGCTCAGCCGCCCGCCGGCCGCTCGACATGGCCGCCGAACTTGTTGCGCATGGCCGACAGCAGCTTCTCGCCGAAGGTGTGCTCCTGGCGCGAGCGGAAGCGGACATACAGCGCGGTCGACAGCACGTCGGCCGGCACCGCCTCCTCCAGCGCCGCCATGATGGTCCAGCGGCCCTCGCCGGAATCGGCGACCGAGCCGGTGTAGTTCGACAGGCTCTCGTTCTCGGCCAGCGCCATGGCGCTGAGGTCGAGCAGCCAGGAGGAGACGACGCTGCCGCGGCGCCACACCTCGGCGATGTCGGCCAGGTCCAGCGTATAGCGCTCGGCCTCCGGCAGCTCGGACGAGTCCTTGTTCTTCAGGATGTCGAAGCCCTCGGCATAGGCCTGCATCAGCCCGTATTCGATGCCGTTGTGCACCATCTTGACGAAGTGCCCGGCGCCGGCCGGCCCGGCATGGATGTAGCCGTTCTCGGCCCGCGGGTCGCGGCCGTCGCGGCCCGGCGTGCGCTCGACCGTGCCCACGCCCGGCGCCAGCACTGAGAAGATTGGATCCAGGTGGTCGACCGCGGCCTTGGTGCCGCCGATCATCATGCAGTAGCCGCGCTCCAGCCCCCAGACGCCGCCGGAGGTGCCGACGTCGACATAGTGCAGGTCCTTCGGCTCCAGCGTCGCGGCGCGGCGGATGTCGTCCTTGTAGAAGCTGTTGCCGCCGTCGATGATGATGTCGCCGGGGCCCAGCAGGCCGGCCAGCGCCATCACCGTGTCCTCGGTCGGCGCCCCGGCGGGCAGCATCACCCAGACCGCGCGCGGCGCCGTCAGCCCGGCCACCAGCCCCTGCAGATCCGCCGCCGGCTTCGCCCCGTCTTCGGCCAGCGCCTTGATCGCCTCGGCGCTGCGGTCGTAGACGACGCATTGATGGCCGGCACGCATCAGCCGGCGCGCGATGTTGCCGCCCATGCGGCCGAGTCCGATCACCCCGAGCTGCATTCCGTCGATCCTCTCGTTTCCTTCGGCTGCGCTGATGGTAGCGTACCAACGCTTGATGACGCCGATGGTGCGCCCGTGCCGCGTCGGTTTCGAGTCTGAATGACGGGGGATGCGGCGATCGGGCGCCGAGGGAGGAGAGTCGCATTGGATCGAGTCGATCAGCCACCGGGTGCGCCCGGCGGGCCGGCGCGGTGGACCTCCAGCGCCAAATCGGGGGTCGGCACCGCCCTGTCCGGCACCAGCCGGGTATGGTTCACCCTCAGCCACGGCATCCTGAACGAGATCTACTTCCCACGAATCGACACCGCCTGCGTCCGCGACCTCGGCCTGATCGTCACCGGCCCCGATGGCTACTTCGCCGAGGAGAAGCGCGACGCGCGGTCGGAGACCCGGATGATCGAGGCCGGCGTGCCGGCCTTCCAGATGGTCAACACCGCGCTGGACGGCCGCTGGCGGATCGAGAAGACGGTGCTGGCCCATCCGCGCGGCCCGGTGCTGCTGCAGGAGGTTGTGTTCACCCTGCATGAGGGCGAGCCCGCCGACCACCGGCTGTTCGCGCTCCTGGCGCCGCATCTGGTCAATGCCGGTGCCGACAACACCGGCTGGGTCGACGACTACAAGGGCACGCCGATGCTGTTCGCCCGCGGCACCGACGGGGTGTCGCTGGCGCTGGCGGCCTCGGTGCCCTGGCGCGCCCGCTCGGTCGGCTATGTCGGCGCCTCGGACGGCTGGCAGCAGCTGTCGCAGCGGGGCGAGCTGAACCCGGCCTGGCGCCGGGCCGAGGCCGGCAATATCGCTTTGGCCGGGGAGATCGACCTGACGGAGGCGCCCGGCGGCCGCTTCCTGCTGGCGCTTGGCTTCGGCGAGCGGCCGGAGGAGGCGGCGCACCACGCTCTGGCCGGCCTCCAGACCGGCTTCGCCGATGCGCACGACCTCTATGTCGAGGGCTGGCGGCGCTGGCAGTCCGGGCTGCTGCCGCTCGACGGCACCGCCGGCTCCGAACCCACCGCCTATCGCACCAGCACCGCGGTGCTGGCCAGCCACCAGACCATCGAGTTCCCCGGCGCCGCCATCGCCTCGCTGTCGATCCCCTGGGGCTTCCACAAGGGCGACGAGGATCTCGGCGGCTACCACCTGGTCTGGCCACGCGACCTGGTCGAGACCGCGGGCGGCTTCCTCGCCGCCGGCGCGGTCGCCGAGGCCAAGGCGATCCTCGGCTATTTGCAGGCGATCCAGGAGGCGGACGGCCACTGGTCGCAGAATGTCTGGCTCGACGGCACCCCCTATTGGAACGGGGTGCAGATGGATGAATGCGCCTTCCCGATCCTGCTGGCCGACATGCTGCGGCGGGAGGGCGACCTGGCCGGGGACGAGCTGGCCCGCTTCGTGCCGATGGTGCGGCGCGCCGCCGGCTTCATCCTGCGCAACGGCCCGGTCACCGGCCAGGACCGGTGGGAGGAGGATGCCGGCTACTCGCCCTTCACCCTGGCGGTGGAGATCGCTGCGCTGCTGGCTGCGGCCGACATCCTCGACCTCTCCGGCCAGGCGGAGGAGGCGCGCTGGCTGCGCGAGACCGCCGATGTGTGGAACGACGAGGTCGAGCGCTGGACCTTCGCCGAGGGCACCGCGATCTGCAGCCGGCTCGGACTGAAGGGCTACTATGTCCGCATCGCCCCGGCCGATGCGGCGGACGCGGCCTCGCCGCTCGACGGCTACGTGCCGGTGAAGAACCGGCCGCCGGGCGACGACGCGCGCAAGGCCGCCCTCTTGATCAGCCCCGACGCGCTGGCCCTGGTGCGCTTCGGCCTGCGCGCGCCGGACGATCCGCGCATCGTCGACACGGTCAAGGCGATCGACGCGGTGCTGAAGGCGGAGCTGCCGCAGGGTCCGGTCTGGTACCGCTACAACGACGACGGCTATGGCGAGCATGCGGACGGCGCGCCGTTCGACGGCACCGGCATCGGCCGGGCCTGGCCGCTGCTGACCGGCGAGCGGGCGCATTACGAGCTGGCGGCCGGGCGCGTCGACGCGGCCAAGGCGCTGCTGGCGACGCTGGAGCGCTCGGCCGGGGAGGGCGGACTGCTACCGGAGCAGGTGTGGGACGCCGACGACGTGCCGGAGCGCGAGCTGTTCCGCGGTCGCCCCTCGGGCAGCGCCATGCCGCTGGTCTGGGCGCATTCCGAGCACATCAAGCTGCTGCGCTCGCTGCGCGACGGCCGGGTGTTCGACCTGCCGCCGCAGCCGGTGCAGCGCTACCAGCTCGACAAGGTGGTCTCCCCGGTCCGCTGCTGGCGCTTCAACCAGAAGCGGCGGGCCCTGCCGGCTGGCAAGGCCCTGCGCCTCGAGCTGCCGGCGGCCGCGACCGTCCATTGGACCCTGGACGACTGGGGCACGATCCGCGACGACGCCACGGCCGAAACGCCCTTCGGCCTGCATGTCCTCGACCTGCCGACCGCATCGGCGCCGCCCGGCACGCGGATCCGCTTTACCTTCCAATGGCGCGACGCCGAGCGGTGGGAGGGGACCGATTTTCTGGTGCTGGTCGATGGCGAGACCGGCGTCGCGGCCGGCCACGCGGCCGCCGGCGCGAGCAGTAAAGGTTGACGCTTCGTGAAATAAGCCCTCATGCTGCGAAAAAGTATTGTGACAATCGAATGAAGGTTACACGGACTTCTTACTTGACCTCTCCCGCTCGCGGCGGCGGGAACGCGAAGGAACGCTGTCGTCGCTCATACGGTTTCAGGACCGACGGAGGAGGAACGCGTGAAGCCTGGCATCCTGGCGATCGATGTGGGGGGCACGGGGCTCAAGGCCGCCGTGATCGACGATCGCGGACAGATGCTGTCGGACCGGCAGCGTGTGCCGACGCCGCATCCCTGCCCGCCGAAGCTGTTCCTCGACACCGTCGCGGCGCTGGTGAAGCCGCTGCCGGAATTCGACCGCATCTCCGTCGGCTTTCCCGGCGTGGTCCGCGACGGGCGGGTGATCACCGCCTTCAATCTCGGCACCGAGGACTGGGTCGGCTTCGCCCTGGCCTCCGCCCTGTCGAAGCGGCTGGGCGGCGCCCCGGTGCGGATCATCAACGACGCCGAGATGCAGGGGCTGGCCCTGGTCGAGGGAAGCGGGCTGGAGCTGGTGGTCACCCTCGGCACCGGCATCGGCACCGCGCTGTTCCGCGACGGCGCGCTGGCGCCGCATCTGGAGCTGGCGCACCACCCGCTGGCCAAGGGCGGCAAGACCTATGACGAATATCTCGGCAACGTCGCCTACGAGAAGATCGGCAAGAAGCGCTGGAACAAGCGCGTGAAGCGGATGCTGGAGGTGCTGGAGATCCTGCTGCATCCGGACCGGGTGCAGATCAGCGGCGGCAACGCCAAGCACATCGATTTCGAGCTGCCGAAGGGCGTGGCCATCGCCTCGAACGACGCCGGGATTGAAGGCGGCGCCGGGCTGTGGCGCGCGCCGGCGGCCAGGGCCCCGGTCGCGAGAAGCGCCGCGGCGAAGGTCGCGAGTGCCCCTGTGAAGAGTGCTCCCATCAAGGCTGCAGCGGAGAATGCCTCAATGAAGACCCCGACCATCAAGGCCGCCACCAAGAGCGCTTCTGCGAGGAGCGCTCCGGCCAAGGCCGCAGCGAAGATCGCTCCGGTGAAGAGCGCTCCGGTGAAGGCTGCCGCCAAGAGCGCGCCCGCGAAGGCCGCTCCGGCGAAGGCCGCCGCCAAGAGCGCTCCCGCGAAGAAGGCTCCGGCGAAGGCCGCTGCCAAGAGCGCTCCCGCGAAGAAGGCTCCGGCGAAGGCTGCTGCCAAGAGCGCGCCTGCGAAGGCCGCTCCGGCGAAGGCCGCCGCCAAGAGCGCTCCCGCGAAGAAGGCTCCGGCCAAGGCTGCCGTCAAGAGCGCTCCTGCGAAGAGCGCCAAGGCTCCAGCCAAGACGGCTCCTGCCAAGAAGCCCTCCGCCAAGGCCTGAGGCCCGGGCCCGCCGGCGTCACCGAGACCCGGCGGCCTCAGCCGCGCCCGGGAGCATGGCGCGCGATGATCTGGTCGGCGACCGCGTTGAGGTCGAGCCCGACGTAGTCAGGCTGGGCCGCCGTCTCCAGGACATCGTTGCCGGCGCGCTTGATCAGCCCGGCCTCCCAGCCGGCCGCCTGGGCGCCGATGGTGTCCCAGGTATGACAGGCCATCAGGCACATCTCGGCAGGCTGCGCGCTCAGCGCCTTGGTGACCTCGGCATAGGCCTCCGGCGCCGGCTTGTGGCGCTTGGCCGTGTCGTCGACGCTGAAGCGGCGGTCGACCAGGTCGATCAGCCCGCCATGGGTCAGCTGGCGGCCGGAGATGGCGGCGGTGTTGTCGGTCAGCGTGAACAGGCGGAAGCCCGCAGCCTTCAGCCGCCGCAGCGCCCCCGGCACGTCGGGGTAGGGCGGCATGGTGGCGAACCGGTCGGTCAGCTCGGCCCGGTCGGCGGCGGTGACCGTGACGCCCCGGGGCGCGGCGATCTTGTCCAGCACCGCGCCGCCGATATCGGTGAAGGGGACATACACGTCGGCGATGGTCAGGGCCTGGGAGTAGGTGATCAGCTCCTGGAACCACAGGCGCATCACGCCCGGCGCGCCGAACAGGCGCTGGAAGACCGGCGTGACGGTGGTGAGGTCCAGGATCGACTCGTTGCAGTCGAACACGATGTTGCGGACGGTCGGCATGGCGGAACTCCCGGGCTCAGGCGTGCTTCAGCGCGACGAGCTGCGCGGCGATGGCGGTCAGGGTCGGCGCGACGATCTGGGGCTGCGGCAGGCCCGGCACGGTGAAGGGCGCGACGCCGCTCCGCGCGATCAGGGCGGCCGAGCAGCCCGCCGCCCGGGCGCCGATCAGGTCCCAGGGGTGTACGGCGATCATGCAGAGATCGGACAGCTCCACGCCCGTCGCCTGGGCGACCATCTGGTAGGTCTCGCGGGCTGGCTTGTACCGGCGCACCGTCTCGGCGGTGAGCTGCTGCTCGAACAGCTCCGCCAGCCCCGCCGCCTGCAGCGGGCCGCGGCTGGGGATGGCCGGCGAGTCGGTCAGCGTGACCAGGCGATAGCCCGCTGCCTTCAGCACGCGCAGGCTGTCGGGGACGTCCGGGTGGGGCGGCAGGGCGCCCAGGCCGCGGCCGAGCTCCGCGACATCGGCGTCGGTGACCGGGACGCCGTGGATGCGGCCCAGCATGCGCAGCACCCCGGCGCCGAGCGGGCCGAACGGCGTGAAGGTATCGGTCAGGGTGGCGGTCTCCGAATACAGGATGGTCTGGCCGAACCACTCATCCACCACGGCACCGTCGCCGAACAGCCGCTGGAACAAGGGCCGCAGCGCCTGGAGGTCGAGCAGGCTTTCGGCGACGTCGAAGACCAGCACGCCCGGCGCGCGGTCGAGGGCCTGGGCCCTCGGGGTTCCCTGGGCCCGGACCACGCCGGGCTTGAGGACAGACGCGAGGGTCGCGGCCGCGATCCCCGCCAGGACGGGGCGACGGCCGACAGAGGTGAACACGCTCACGAAGGGAACTCCTTGCTAGAAACCGGCCGCTAGACCGACTTGACCTCGCCGCCATCCATGCGCAGCGCCGACCCGGTCATCCACCGGGCGCCCGGCGACACCAGGAAGGCCATCAGCTCGGCGATCTCCTCAGGCTCGCCGTAGCGGGCGATGCCGGCCTCCTTCGGGAAGGCCGCCGTGGCCTCCTCCACCGACAGGCCGTGCAGCGGCGCCCAGTGGTGCAGGTAGGATTGGCGGCGGCCGGTCATCACCGGGCCGGGCAGGACGCTGTTGACCTGCACCCCGTCGGCGATGCCGCGGTCGGAGAAGGCCTTGGCCAGGGCGACGATGGCGGCGTTGATGGTGCCCACCGCGGCATAGGGCGCCTTCGGGAACAGCGCCGAGTTGCCGGACATCAGCACCACCGATCCGCGGGAATCCTTCAGCGCCGGCCAGGCGGCGACGGTCAGCCGGCGGGCGCCGTGCAGCTTCAGCGCCAGCCCGGCATCCCACTGCGCGTCGGTCATGTCGAACAGGTCGATCTGCGGCACCGCGCCGGCGATGTTCAACAGCGCGTCGATCCGGCCGAAGGCCTGCAGCGTTGCGTCGGCCACCGCCTGTGCCGCCGGGGGCTCGGAAAGATCGAGGTCCAGTACCAGGGGCTCGGCGCCGGCGGCCTTCACCGCCGCCGCCGTGTCCTCCAGCTTGTCGCGGCTGCGGGCGACCAGCGCGACCTGGTCGAAATCCTGCGCCAGGCGGATGGCGGTGGCGCTGCCGACGCCCTGGCTGGCGCCGGTGACGATGGCGACGGACATGGTGTCTGCTTCCTGGTGCTGGGTCACGGGGCCAGGAAGACGCGGATGGCGTCCGCGATCTCGCGGGCATGCGTCTCCAGGGCGAAGTGGCCGGTGTCGAAGAAGCGGATCTCGGCCTCCGGCAGGTCGCGCCTGAACGCCTCGGCGCCCGGCGGCAGGAAGAACGGGTCGTTCTGGCCCCAGACCGCCAGGAAGAGCGGCCGGTGGGTGCGGAAATACGCCTGGAACTCCGGGTACAGCGCGACGTTGCTGGCGTAGTCGAGGAACAGGTCGAGCTGGACGTCGTCGGCGCCCGGCCGGGCCATGTAGTGGCTGTCCAGCGTGTATCCGTCGGGCGAGACCAAGCTCTCGTCGGCCACGCCGTGCACATACTGCCAGCGCGTGGTCTCGGGCGTCAGGATGGCGCGCAGGGCCTCGCGGTTGGCCGCGGACGGGTCCTGCCAATAGGCCTGGATCGGGTTCCAGCCGTCGCTCAGCCCTTCGACATAGGCGTTGCCGTTCTGCGAGATGATGGCGGCGATCCGCTCCGGGTGCCGCAGCGCCAGCCGGAAGCCGGTCGGGGCGCCGTAGTCGAAGACATACACGGCATAGCGGTTGAGGCCGATGACCTCGGTGAACCGGTCGATCACCTGGGCGATGCCGTCGAAGCTGTACCGGAAGGCGGCGCGGTCCGGCATGTCGGACTGGCCGAAGCCCGGCAGGTCCGGGGCCACGACATGGAAGCGGTCGGCCAGCAGCGGGATCAGGTCCCGGAACATGTGGCCGGAGCTCGGGAAGCCGTGCAGCAGCAGCTTCGGGGCGCGGGGCGAGCCGGCCTCGCGGTAGAAGATCTTGAAGCCGTCGACATCGGCCTGGCGGTAGCGGATCTGAGTCATGACGGTTCTCCGTGGGCGAATGGGCTGGGCGACCCGGCGCTTCATAACCGGGTAAAAATTTGATGATCAGTTACGAATGCAGGATCAGGAGAGGGCGCGGACGGCCTCGAGGAGGACGCCGACCACCACCTCCGGCGCCGACACCATCGGCGTGTGGTCGACCGGGGCGGTGCACAAGGTCGCCGCCATCCGCGTTGCCATGAAGCGCTGGGTCTCGGCCGCGATCATCCGGTCCTCCTCGGCCAGCAGGAACCAGCTGGGCCGGTCCCGCCACATCGGCCGGCCGACCGGGGTGGTGATGCAGGGCAGGTGGATCGGCCGCTGGACCGCGGCCAGCACCGCAGCGGATTCCGCCGGCGCGTGCTGGGCGAAGGCGGCCGGGAAAGCCGCGTCCGGCAGCCAGATGGCGCCGTGCCGGTCGGGGGCCAGAAGCGGCGCCTTAGGGTGCGGGGCCGCGCGCAGGAACACGTCCAGCACGGTCTCGCCCTCATCCGGGGCCAGCGCGGCGACGAACACCAGGGACCGGACCTGCTCGGAGCGGGCGGAGGCGATGACCGCGCCGGCATAGGCATGGCCGGCCAGCACGACCGGGCCGTCGATCCGCTCCAGCACGCGGTCGAGGGCGGCGACGTCGTCCGCCAGCGAGGTCAGGGGCAGCGGCGCGGCCCGCACGGCCAGGCCCCGCCGCTGCAGCGGCGGGATCACCGGCCCCCAGGACGACCCGTCCGCCCAGGCGCCATGGACCGCGACGATGGTCACCGGTCCCTCGGAACTCCCTCCGGCCATGATCATAACCTCTTTAATTGATTTAAAGAGGTTATGAGTCAAATGGTCATAACTTGTCAATGCGGATTTGAGAGGTTACTTATCGGTAAGGTGATCCCATTCGAGGCCGACCGAAGTGAGCCACCAGCTGCCCCCCGCGATGTTCCTCGCCGACGCGCTCGGCCTGGACTTCCTCAACTCGATCGCGACGCCGGTCGACACCCCGGTCGACTGGCTGCCGGACGGTGACGGTCTGCTGTCCTGGCTGGCGCAGGCCGGGATGGTCCCGGAGACCGTCCTGGCGGAGATGCGGGAGCGGGCGATGCCGGGCGAGCTCGACAGCGTGGCGGCGCAGGCGCGCGGCCTGCGGGACTGGTTCCGGGGCTTCGTCCAGAGCCGGAAAGGCCGCCCGCTGACCGCGGATGCGCTGCAGGACCTGCAGCCCCTGAACCGGCTGCTGGAGCGGGACGAGGGCTACTCTCAGATCGTCGTGGGCGGCGGCGGGCTGGCGCTCGGCCCGTTCCGGCGCTGGCGCTCGCCGGACAGCCTGCTGCTGCCGATCGCCGAGGCGATGGCAAGGCTCGTCTGCGAGGAGGACTTCACCCACGTCAAGGCGTGCGAGGGGCCGGTCTGCACGCTGATGTTCGTCGACCACACGCGCGGCCATGCCCGGCGCTGGTGCAGCATGGCGCTGTGCGGCAACCGCGCGAAGCAGGCCGCCCACCGCCACCGTCTGAAGGAGAAAAGGGGGGAGGGGTGACGCTTCCGCCGCCCCTCCCACCCGCGATCAGGCAGCTTCGCGCAGCTGCCGCGCGGCCGCGACCATGTTGACCAGGGCCGGCCGCACCTCGGCCCAGCCGCGGGTCTTCAGGCCGCAATCGGGGTTGATCCAGATCTGCCGGTCGGACAGGCGCTGCCGGGCGAGCCGCAGCAGCGCCGTGATTTCCTCCACCTCCGGCACCCGCGGCGAATGGATGTCGTAGACGCCCGGCCCGATCTCGTTCGGGTACCGGTAGGTCGTGAACGCGTCGAGCAGCTCCATCGTCGAGCGGGAGGTCTCGATCGAGATCACGTCGGCATCCATCGCGGCGATGGCGTCGATGATCTGGTTGAACTCCGAATAGCACATATGGGTGTGGATCTGGGTCTCGTCCCGGACGCCGGAGGCGCACAGGCGGAAGCTCTCCACCGCCCAGTCCAGATAGGCCTTCCAGTCGGACCGGCGCAGCGGCAGGCCCTCGCGCAGCGCCGCCTCGTCGATCTGGATCATCGCGGCGCCGGCCTCCTCCAGGTCCAGCACCTCGTCCCGGATCGCCAGGGCGATCTGCCGGCACGCCTCGCTGCGGGGCAGGTCGTCGCGCACGAAGGACCAGTTCAGGATGGTGACCGGCCCGGTCAGCATGCCCTTGACCGGCTTCTCCGTCACCGACTGGGTATAGCTCCACCACCCGACGGTCATCGAGCGCGGACGCGACACGTCGCCATACAGCACCGGCGGCCGGACGCAGCGCGAGCCGTAGGACTGCACCCAGCCATGCCTGGTGAAGGCGAAGCCGGCCAGCTGCTCGCCGAAATACTGCACCATGTCGTTGCGCTCGAACTCGCCATGCACCAGCACGTCGAGGCCGATCTCCTCCTGCCAGCGGATGGTGCGCGCCGTCTCCTCCTTCAGGAAGGTCTCGTACTGGCCGTCGGTCAACGCGCCCTTGGCATGGGCCGAGCGGGCGCGGCGGACCTCGGCGGTCTGCGGGAAGGAGCCGATCGTGGTGGTCGGGAACAGCGGCAGGCCGAAGCGCCGGTGCTGGGTCTCGGCCCGGGCCGTGAAGACGTTGCCGCGCCGGGCCATCTCAGCCGTCACCGCCGCCATCCGGGCGGCCACCGCGGAATCATGCACCTTCGGCGACGTCTTGCGCGCGGCCGCCGCCTTGGCAGAGGCGTCCAGCACCTCGGCCACCGCATCGCGGCCCTGCGCCAGGGCCCGGCCGAGCGCCGACAGCTCGCCCATCTTCTGCACGGCGAAGGCCAGCCAGCTCCTGACGTCGGCGTCGAGCTCGTTCTCCAGCTCCAGATCGATCGGCACGTGCAGCAGCGAGCAGGACGGGGCGATCTGCACCCGGTCGGCGCCGCGGGCGGCGACGATCGGCTCCAGCCAGCCCAGCAGCGCCGGCAGGTCGGCACGCCAGATGTTGCGGCCGTCGATCACGCCGAGCGACAGCACCAGCTCGCGCGGTGCCTTGTCGAGTGCGGCGGGAAGCTGGCTCGGCGCCCGCACCAGGTCGAGATGCAGCCCGGCCACCGGCAGGGACACGGCCGTCGCCAGGTTCTCGCCGAGGCCGCCGAAATAGGCCGCAACCATGATCTTCAGCTGCGGCGCCGCCTGTGCCAGCGCGGCATAGGCCCGGCGCAGCGCGGCACGGTCGGCGTCGTCGAGGTCCAGCACCAGGCAAGGCTCGTCGATCTGCACCCAGTCGGCCCCCTCGGCGGCCAGGCGCTGCAGCACCTCGGCATAGACCGGCAGCAGCCCGTCCAGCAGCGCCAGCGGGTCCGGCATGGAGCCGTGGCTCTTGCCGAGCTTGAGGAAGGTCACCGGCCCGAGCAGCACGGGGCGCGTCCGGTAGCCCAGCGCCTTGGCCTCGCGGTACTCCTCGACCGGCTTCAGCGAGGACAGGGCGAAGCGCTGCCCCTCGGCGAATTCAGGCACCATGTAGTGGTAGTTGGTATCGAACCACTTGGTCATCTCCTGGGCCGGCACGCCATGGCCATGGTCGTGGCCATGGCCGCAGGCGGCGTCGCCGACATCGGCCTGAGACCCGCGCGCCATGGCGAAATAGGTGGCCAGCGGCACCGGGCCGCCGGCCCAGCCATAGGCGGCGGGAATGGCCCCGACCATGACGCTGATGTCCAGCACCTGGTCGTAGAACGAGAAGTCGTTCGACGGGATCACGGTGACGCCGAGCGCGTGCTGGCGCGCCCAGTTGGCGGCGCGCAGCGCGGCCGCCGTCTCCTGCAACGCCGTCTCGTCGGACTTGCCCGACCAGAAGCTCTCGAGGGCCGACTTCAGCTCGCGGCGCGGACCGATCCGCGGCGTGCCGAGCGTGGCGACAGCCAGGGGGCTGATAGGAACGGAAGAAACAGACATCGGCTTGGACTCCAGATCTGGAGGCAAAGGCCGAGCGACGCGTGCGCGATCCACGGACGACGGGCGCCGGCGGAATCGCGAGCGCACCACCGGGACACCCCGCCCAGGGACGTTATGGTGTCGCGGCAGGTCTCCTGGCTTGCGGGTCGTCGCCTCGGTCCGGCCTTCCCGGGGCCTTGCGGCTCCAGTGACTCGGAATGGACCTCGGCTCGCCGCTCACAGTTGCGGGGGCAGCTCCGGCATCGCCTCGCGGCCCACCGGATTCCCTCTTAGCTCCGGCGCCCAAGGGGCCCGGAGAACCACGACCGGCCGACTCTGGCGATACGGGGGCGGGGCGTCAAGAGATACATAAAAACATCTTTATGTTTCTATGCTCGAATTGGCCTGCAGCTGGACCGTCGGTGCACGATAGGCGGTCCGCATTCGATCCTGAGCGGACGATCGCTGGTCCAACTGGCCTCCAAGAGGGGTGGCATATGCCACGTTGAGCCTTACCCACAAACACAACTGAACTCCGCACATCGCCGGCTTCGGCTTCCTCTTGCGGAGTCATCAGACAGACTAAAGCTCGACTAACCGTTTACGATTTTCGGTACTTGTCCCAAAAAAACATAAAAACAAAAATCAATAATACGAGAATTATAGCGAATTTCCCAAACAAGAATGCCAAATTCTGTGCTTCGAAGTCACCCTCGTGTCTATTTACGAAGCCTGTTACGCAAATCGGAATAATGAACATAAATATTGGTATTATGTAATACCACCTCCATTTCCTCTTTCCCTGATCGTCAGCAGAATTTTTGCTGTCCATCACAAGTTCCGCCATGATATCTCGGGGGGAATATTTGGCCTGCTTAGCCTAGGCTCCGCCAAACGCGCCTAATCGAGTCACGAGATGCTTTTATTCTGCCATGTTATCGAATGGCGGCAAAGGGGGAATCCGCCTTCGTCTACTTGGGAGACAGCGCCGCATGACCCCTATTCACGCTTGCGGCCGAGAGTTGTGGTGGCGCCGCTCCCCTCCTTTAGTCCGCTTTCCGCCCTTCGCGGACCTGTGCAGGCGCGTTGGAAAGTCCCCAGCGCAAGGACCTGACGATCCAGATGCGGCGGCCCCGCTCTGCCGATGGCACGCAGCGCTCGGTGAGCCGGTCTGGGCACCCTTCGAAAGCGTCGGATTTCCTGGCGCTCCGGCAGTGAACACAATGTTCATTGCGCTCATCCGTGACTATGGTTCATGATATGTTCTATGGATGAGGCGCAATCCGAACCGATCCGGCCGACCGATCCCGACATGAACTGGACGGGCTGGGCGCTGCACACGCTGCGCCAGGCGGTCGAGATCGACATGCGCTGCAAGCGGCTGACCGAGCGGCAGCAGGAGAGGGCCCATCTGGACCCGAAGGCGCCGCCCGATTTCGGCCTGATCCAGGCGCGCCTCACGCGCTCGGTGCGGCTGTCGATCGCCCTGACCGAGCGGATCCGCACCGGCTTCATGACGCGGCGGGACGAGCGGAAGGCCTCGGGCGAGGAGCAGCGCCGCCGGCAGCGGCGGGAGCGCGCGGCCGGGATGGTGGCCGAGGCGGCGGCGAAGCCCGAGGAGGGCCTGGACGCCGAGTGCATGCGGTCGATGGCGTGGGAGAAGCTGGTCGAGGACGAGATCCTGGACGCGCAGCTGGACACGCTGTCGGCGGCGGAATTCGTGCAGGAGGTCTGCCGCAAGATCGGCTACCCGCCGGACCCGATCCGGCTGCCCCAGAGCTGGGACGACATCTTCGAGGCGAAGGCCCCGGCGAAGCCCGCCGATCGCGAGCCCACGGACGACTGGTTCGTCAAGCCGGACGAGTCCGACACCGGCCGGCCCCGGTCGGAGCCGCCGAATCCGGACAGCAGCTGAAGGCCAGCGTGGCTCGACCGCGTAGGTTGGGTTCGCCTCGCGAACCC